>JALZJA010000328.1 GCA_030860005.1 Actinomycetota bacterium | reverse complement strand
GCCGTCGTGACCTGCGCGATCGCCCGCACCTGCTCGGTGAGGTTGTTCGCCATGAGGTTCACGCTGTCGGTCAGGTCACGCCACGTGCCCGAGACGCCCTCGACCTCGGCCTGGCCGCCGAGCACGCCCTCCGTGCCGACCTCGCGCGCGACGCCGGTCACCTGCTCGGCGAAGACGCGCAGCCGGTCGGTCATCGAGTTGATCGTCTCGGCGAGCGTCGCGACCTCGCCCTTGGCCTCGACGGTGACCTTCTGCGACAGGTCGCCGTTGGCGACCGCGGTCGTGACGACGGCGATCTGGCGCACCTGGTCGGTGAGGTTGTTCGCCATGAGGTTCACGCTGTCGGTCAGGTCACGCCACGTGCCGGCGACGCCGTCGACCTCCGCCTGGCCGCCGAGCACACCCTCCGTGCCGACCTCGCGGGCGACGCCGGTCACCTGCTCGGCGAAGACGCGTAGCGTGTCGGTCATCGAGTTGATCGTCTCGGCGAGCGTCGCGACCTCGCCCTTGGCCTCGACCGTGACCTTCTGCGTCAGGTCGCCCTGCGCGACGGCTGTCGTCACGGCCGCGATCTGGCGCACCTGATCGGTGAGGTTCGACGCCATGAAGTTCACGTTCTCGGTCAGGTCGCGCCACGTTCCGCTGACGCCCTTGACCTCCGCCTGACCGCCGAGCTCGCCGTCGGTGCCGACTTCGCGCGCAACCCGCGTGACCTCGTCGGCGAACGAGGAGAGCTGATCGACCATCGTGTTGATCGTCTGCTTGAGCTCGAGGATCTCGCCGCGGGCGTCGACGGTGATCTGCTGCGTGAGATCGCCGTTGGCGACGGCGGTCGTGACGGCCGCGATCTGGCGGACCTGGTCGGTGAGGTTCGACGCCATCGAGTTGACGTTCTCGGTCAGGTCGCGCCAGGTGCCGCTGACGCCCTTGACCTGCGCCTGACCGCCGAGCTTTCCGTCCGTGCCGACCTCGCGCGCGACCCGCGTGACCTCGTCGGCGAAGGACCCGAGCTGGTCGACCATCTCGTTGACCGTCGTGCCGATCGCGGAGAACTCGCCCTTGACGGGCTGGCCCTCGATCGTGAGCGCCATCTTCTGGTTGAGGTCGCCCGTCGCGACGGCCTGGATGACGCGCGAGATCTCGGTCGTCGGCCGGACGAGGTCGTCGATCATCGCGTTGAGCGACTCGACGGTGTCGTTCCACGCGCCGTCGACGGTACCGAGCGAGACGCGCTCGGTCATCCGGCCCTCGCGCCCGATGATCCGGCTCACGCGCGCAAGCTCCTTGGCCATCCGGGCGTTGAGCGCGATCAGATCGTTCGTGCGCTGCTGGACCTCGCCGATGACGTCGCGGCGACGGGCGCGCAGGCGCACCGAGAAGTCCCCGTCTCGCGCGGCGGTCAGGACGCGCAGGAGATCCTCGAGCGCCTGCTCATCGCGTGAGGGGACGCTCGGTTCGTCGCCTGGAGGATCCGCCACCGGCTGCCCTCCCGACGTTCGCTTGCGTCCAGAGGACTTGCCGCCGTCGACCATGCGTGACTCCCTTCGAACGCCAAAGGCCGGAGGCTACACCCCGGATCGCGGCAAGACGCCCGGACTGTCGCTGTTGGGCTACGCGCCCAGGGCACGGCCTCTCACACCGCTGCATCCGGTGCGTGTAGCCCACACGCGGATGGCGCCGAACGGACTGGTTTGAGGTTCGTGAAGGCAAGCCCGCCGGGGGAGTCGAACCCCCAACCTCTTCATTACAAGTGAAGTGCTCTGCCGGTTGAGCTAGGCGGGCGAGGAGGACATGTTGCAACCTCGTTCACCGCAAGCGGCGAGCGCCCGCGATGTCGGTCACAGCCTATGACCTCTGTACGTCCGCTACCGTCGCCGCCCATGAGCCCCGGACCGATCCGATCGACCGCGCGCAGGCTACGGCTGGCCACCGAGCGCGCCCGCTTCGAGCTGTGGGCGCGGCGGCTCGACGCTCGCCTGCGCCGCGCCGGCGGACGCCTGGAGCTCGACGCGCCGCACGGCGCGCACTTCTTCGAGCTGCCGCATGTCGAGGTCTACCCTTACGGCGCGACCGGGACGGCGACCGCCGGGACGCTGACGCTGCGCCTCGGCCGCGACGTGCAGCTCGGGCGCGGGCTGATCCTCGAGATCTGGGCGGCCGCCCGCAACGTCCTCGAGCTCGCCGATCGCGCTGCCTTCCGTGCCGGTACGCGCGTGCAGCTGCGCGCCGGCACGGTCCGCATCGGCGAGGAGTCGACGATCCGGGATTACTGCCTGCTCGACACGATCGGCGGCGGCGAGATCGTCCTCGGGCGAAGCGTCCAGTTCGGCTCCCAGGTCGCGCTGCACGCGATCGAGCGCGTCGAGATGGGTGAGAGCTCCGCCGCCGGCGAGCGCGTCAGCATCTTCGACTCCGACCACCGCCACGACGGCAGCCTTCACGCCGTGCTCGCCCAGCCGCTCGCGATCTCGCCGGTGATCATCGGCGAGAACACCTTCCTGGGCGCGAACTCGCTGGTGCTGCGCGGGGTACGGATGGGCCCCAACGGCATGCTCGCCGGCTCGTCGCTGCTGCGCGGCGGCGACTACCCGGGCGGCTTTCTCTACGCGGGCTCCCCGGCGCGGGCGGTGCGGCCGCTGAGGCCCGACCTCGGGGCCCAACCGACCGAGCGGTAGCCCCGCTCGTCCCGCGGTCTGAGGCGGCGCGCCGGCGGCGGCGCCCGTAGGCTGCCGGATATGACCCAACTCGAGATCTCCGACGATCTGACCACCAAGCCCCTCGTGCCCACGCCGGCGGGTCCGCCGCCCGACGAGCTGATCACCGAGGACGTCGTCGTCGGTGACGGCGCGGCCGCCAAGCCCGGCGACAACGTGACCGTCCAGTACGTCGGCGTGTCCTTCTCCGACGGCAAGCAGTTCGACGCCTCCTGGGACCGTGGCCGGCCGTTCGACTTCCCGCTCGGCGCCGGGCGGGTCATCCAGGGCTGGGACTACGGCGTCACCGGCATGAAGGAGGGCGGGCGCCGCACGCTCGTCGTCCCGCCGTCGCTCGGCTACGGCTCGCGGGCGATGGGCCCGATCGCGGCGAACGAGACGCTCGTGTTCGTCGTCGACCTCGTGAAGGTCGGTTAGCCGCGTGAAGCCCCGCCGCACCGCGCAGGCGCTGCTCGCCGCCGTCGTGCTCGCCGCCGCCGGCTGCGGCGGCGATGACAAATCGGACGGCTCGCCGTCCTCATCTCCGTCGTCCTCGGGCGCCGAGGCCGAGACCGTCGCGCGCAAGCTGCAGGTCTCGACCGACCTGAAAAAGAAGCCGACGGTACCGACCTTGTCGGGCCTACCGCCCGAGGAGCTCGTCACGAAGGACGTTGTCCCGGGCAGCGGCCCGGCCGCCAAGGACGGCGACAAGATCACGGTCCAGTACGTCGGCGTGTCGTACTCGAGCGACAAGGAGTTCGACTCCTCCTGGGGTAAGAAGCCCTTCGAGACCGCGCTCGCGTCGCCCGGCATCATCGAAGGCTGGGTCAAGGGCATCGTTGGCATGAAGGAGGGCGGGCGCCGCGTGCTCCTCATCCCGCCGAACCTCGCCTACGGTGACGCCGGCCAGCCGCCTGACATCGCGCCCTTCGAGACGCTCATCTTCGTGATCGACTTGAAGAAGGTCGCCTAGCGGGTCGCCCAGGAAGTTGGCGTGAAACCCCGGGATGCCGGCGTCGCCAGGCAAGGACGCAGGATCGAAGGTGTGGCCGTGCCACATCGAGATCCGAGGACGCCGCCCTGGCGGTGATCGGCGCCCGAGGTTTCGGGTGCAACGTTTGT
>JALZJA010000311.1 GCA_030860005.1 Actinomycetota bacterium | reverse complement strand
GGCAGTTGTACGAGCGCACGCCGAGCTCGAGCTCCTCGATGAGGATGTCGTGCATCGGGCCGGCCGACGCACCCGCGCCGCCACCCGTGCCACCCATCGCCGAGGCGCCGTTGGGCCCCTCCAGCTGCCCGCCGGGACCGGCGCGCAGCTCCTCTATGCGGTCGGCGTCGGTGAAGATCGCCAGCTGGGCGATGAGGATCTCAGCCGCCTCGCGCAGCGCGGCCTGCGGGTCGATCGAGCCGTCGGTCTCGATGTCGAGCGTGAGCTTGTCGTAGTCGGTGCGCTGCCCGACGCGGGCCGGCTCCACGCCGTAGGCGACGCGCCGCACCGGCGAGAAGATCGAGTCGATCGGGATGACGCCGATCGGCTGGTCGGGTGACTTGTTGTCCTCGGACTGGCGGTAGCCGCGGCCACGGCCGATCGTGAGGTACAGCTCGAGCTTGGCCTTCTTCTCGAGCGTCGCGATGTGTACGTCGGGATTGAGCACCTCGACGCCGGCGGGCAGGTCGATGTCCTTCGCCGTGATCTCACCGGGGCCGGTGACGACGAGCGGCGCCTCGACCTCGGTGGCGTCGGAGTGCATGCGGCAGACGATGCCCTTGAGGTTCAGGACGATGTCCGTGACGTCCTCCGTGACGCCCTTGATCGTGGAGAACTCGTGCGCAACCCCCTCGATCCGCACGCTCGTGACGGCGGCGCCGGCAAGCGAGCTCAGCAGCACTCGGCGCAGCGAGTTGCCGAACGTGTAGCCGAAACCACGGTCGAGTGGCTCGATCGTGAACGAGCCTCGGTTGTCCTCGACCGTCTCACTGGTAATTCGGGGGACTTGGAAGTCGAGCATCGGCGTCCTAACGTCGTCGGGGTGAATCGGTTCCACCTACTCCGCGCGCAGTCGGCGGGTGGGGACTGAAGAGCTTCAGGCTTACTTGGAGTACAGCTCGACGATGAGCTGCTCCTGGACCGGCGCAGCGATCTCCCTGCGCTCGGGCTTGCGCAGCACCTTCGCGGTCAACGAGTCGTGGTCCGCCTGCAGCCACGCCGGGACCTGTGCGGTCAGCTCGGTGGCGTCGCGGATCAGCGCCTCGACCGGCGTTCCGGCCTTCACGGCGATGATGTCGCCGTCGCGTACCTGGTAGCTGGGGATGTCCACGCGGCGGCCGTTGACCGTCCAGTGGCCGTGGCGGATGAGCTGGCGCGCCTGGCGGCGCGAGCCTGCGAAGCCGAGCCGGACGAGGACGTTGTCCAGGCGCGACTCGAGGATCGCGAGCAGGTTCTCGCCGGTGATACCGGGCCGGCGCGAGGCCTTGTCGTAGTAGATGCGGAACTGCTTCTCGAGGACGCCGTAGTAGCGCCGCGCCTTCTGCTTCTCGCGCAACTGGACGCGGTACTCGGACTGCTTCTGGCGCCCGCGACCGTGATCGCCAGGCGGGTAGGCCCGGCGCTCGACGCCGCACTTGTCCGTGAGGCAGCGCTCGCCCTTGAGAAAGAGCTTCTGGCCTTCGCGGCGACACTGCTTGCAGGCTGCTCCGGTATCGCGCGCCACTAGTGCTCCTCTCCGTGACGTCGGACGCCGCGCGGCGGGATGCCGGCGCCGGCAGGCAAGGACGCAGGGAGGGTGCAATGGCAGGGCCATTGCCCCGAACGAGGACGCCGCCCGCCGGTGATCGGCGCCCGTCGCGTGGTGTTCGACGTTGCGGAGCGGGGCACTAAACACGCCTCCGCTTGCGGGGACGGCAGCCGTTGTGCGCCTGCGGAGTGACGTCCTTGACGCCGGTGACCTCCAGACCGGCGGCCTGGAGCGAGCGGATCGCCGTCTCGCGGCCCGATCCGGGTCCCTTGACGAAGACCTCGACCTTCTGAAGGCCCTGGTCCATCCCCTTGCGTGCGGCAGCGTCAGCCGTCACCTGGGCGGCGAAGGGCGTCGACTTACGCGACCCCTTGAAGCCGGCACCGCCGGCCGACTCCCACGCGATGACGTTCCCGTGCTGATCTGACAGGGAGACGATCGTGTTGTTGAAGGAGGTCTTGATGTGGGCCTGGCCCACAGGAATGTTCTTTTTCGGCTTGCGGCGGCCGCGCGAAGGTCGCTTAGGTGCTGGCAATTGGGTTACCTCCGCGGGGCATCCGGCCCCGCGTCTTGACGACAACTCTCGGCATCACGCCTCGCGTAGATCATTTCTTGGTGGCCTTTTTCTTGCCGGCCACCTGCATGCGCTTGGGCCCTTTGCGCGTGCGGGCATTGGTCTTCGTGTTCTGCCCCCGGACGGGCAGGCCGCGGCGGTGGCGCAGGCCGCGGTAACACCCGATCTCCATCAGGCGCTTGACGTTCTGCGAGCGCTCGCGGCGCAGGTCGCCCTCGACGGTCAGATCGTCGATCGCCTCGCGCAGCTTGGCGACCTCGTTGTCGGTGAGGTCACGGACCCTGCGGTCGGGCTCGATGCCCGTCAGCGCCAGGAGCTCGTTGGCGGTCGGACGGCCGACGCCGTAGATGTAGGTCAGGCCGATCTCTGCGCGCTTGTTGAGCGGGATGTTGATGCCGGCGATACGTGCCATGGCTCAGCCCTGCCGCTGCTTGTGACGCGGGTTTGAGCAGATCACGAGCACGGCGCCGTGGCGCCGGATGATCTTGCACTTCTCGCACATCGGTTTCACCGACGGTCGTACCTTCATGAGGCCTTTCTCGCAGAACGTGAGGAAACGCGCGCAGGCCTACAGGCCCCGCCGCAAGCGCGACCAATGAGCCTAGCAAAACGTCCTACGTCGACCGCGTGCCGGATCCGTGACGTACTACGGAGATCGTTCGTGCCACGGCGTCAAGATCCGCGGCCCATCCGCGGTGACGGCAATCGTGAACTCGAAGTGCGCCGCGAGCGACCCGTCCTGGGAATAGATCGCCCAGTGATCGTCGCCCATCCGCACCGTATGGCGCCCGGCGGTGACCATCGGCTCGACCGCGAAGACCATCCCCTCCTCGAGCGTCACGCCTCTGCCCGGGATGCCGTAGTTGGGGATCTGCGGGTCCTCGTGCATGTCGCGCCCGATGCCGTGGCCGACGAGCGAGCGCACGACCGAGAGGTCGTCGGCCTCGACGACCTGCTGCACGGAGTGCGAGACGTCGCCGAGCTTGTTGCCGGGCCGGCACTGCTCCACGGCGGCAAACAGCGAGGCCTCCGTCGTCTGCAGCAGCTTGCGCGCCGATGAGGACACCGGCCCGACCGCGAACGTTCGCGCCGCGTCGGCGACCCAGCCGTCGAGGATGACGCCGCAGTCGACCGACAGGATGTCGGCGCGGCGCAGCTCATACGAGCCGGGGATGCCGTGGACGACCATCGAGTTGGGCGACGTGCACAGGGAGCCGGGGAACCCGCGGTAGCCCTTGAAGGCCGGCGTGGCCCCCTGCGAGCGGATGAACTTCTCGGCCGCCTTGTCGAGCTGGCCGGTGGTCACGCCCGGCCGGATCTTGCGCTCGACGAGCTCCAGCGTGCGAACGAGGATGTCGCCCGCGGCGGCCATCCTGTCGATCTCCTCGGGCGTCTTCTTGACGATCGCCACTACAACTCGTCTTCGAGGCGCAGCGTCGCGATCGTCGCGCGGATGTGGTCGTGGACCTCCGTCGGCGAGCGGGTGCCGTCGAAGCGCCGCAGCAGCCCGCGGTCGTCGTAGTAGGAGGTGAGCGGGTGGGTCTGCTCGCGGTAGACCTTCAGGCGGTTGGCGACCGTCTCGGGCTTGTCGTCGTCGCGCTGGACGAGCCGCGACCCGTCGACGTCGCAGCGCCCCTCGTACTTGGGGGGATCGAACTCGATGTGGTAGACGCGGCCGGTCTTCACGCTCACGCGGCGGCCGGAGAGGCGGCGGATGACCTCCTCGTCGGGAACCTCGATGAGGATCGCTGCCGTCAGGCGCCGGTCGAGCTTCTCCATGCCCTTCTGCAGAGCATCGGCCTGCGGGACCGTGCGCGGGAAGCCGTCGAGCAGGAAGCCGTCGCGTGCGGCGTCGCCCTCGACGGCCTCGAGGATGACGCCCGTGATGACGTCGTCGGGGACGAGGTCGCCCGCGTCCATGAACCCCTTGGCCTTCTTGCCGAGCGGCGTCTCGTCCTTGACCGCGTCGCGCAGGATGTTGCCCGTCGCGATGTAGGGCAGGTTGAAGTCATCGGTGAGACGCTCCGCCTGCGTCCCTTTGCCGGCCCCGGGAGGGCCGAGAAGGATGAGGTTCAGCTCGGACATAACAGGGGTTTCGCCCTCCGGTCACCGCAAGCGGCGACCTCGGGGCGACGTTACTTCAAGAAGCCCTCGTAGTTGCGCATCATCAGCTGCGCTTCGAGCTGCTTCATCGTGTCCAAGGCGACGCCCACGACGATCAGCATCGACGTGCCGGCGAAGAGGAAGTTCCCGCCCGTCTGAGTGAAGAGGATCGTCGGGAAGGCGGCCACCGCGGCCAGGTACAGGGCCCCGGGGAACGTCAACCGCGCGAGCACGCGATCCAGGAACTCCGCCGTGGGTCTGCCAGGCCTCACCCCGGGGATGAAGCCGCCGTACTTCTTGAGGTTGTCGGCCTGGTCGACGGGGTTGAACGTGACCGCGGTGTAGAAGTACGTGAAGAGGATGATGAACAGCGACTCGCCCGCGACGTACGCCCA
>JALZJA010000282.1 GCA_030860005.1 Actinomycetota bacterium | reverse complement strand
GCAGGACATGTCGGCTCGCTTTGCGCTGCTGCTGCTCGAACATGGTGTGCAACGTGGCGACCGCGTCGCGATGCTGCTGCCGCCGACGCCCGAGACGGCCGCCGCGTTCTTCGGCACATGGAAGGTCGGCGGCATCCTGCTGTCGATGTCGATCCTCTACGGCGACGACGCCATCAAGCACCGCCTCGACGACTCCCAAGCGGCGGTGGTGGTCACCAACGGCGCCAACCGCTCGCGCGTCGAGGGCCAGGCGGACATCATCGAGCTCGAGCCCGGCGGCCTCGACGACGGCGACACCGACTTCGAGCGCGTCGACACGTCGTGCGACGATCCCGCGCAGCTCTACTACACCTCCGGCACGACGGGATTGGCGAAGGGCATCCTGCACGCCCAGCGCTATATCCTCGCCCACGAGGAGTTCGTCTACTCCCATGACGTTCAGGATGGCGAGCGCTTCCACGGCATGGGGGAGTGGGCGTGGGCGGCCGGCATCTGCCCGCTCATCGGCCCGTGGCGGCTCGGCGCCGTGCAGCTCGTGCTCGAGCGCAAGGGCGGCTTCGACCCCCATCAGCAGCTCGACTTCCTCTCGCGCCATGAGGCGTCGAACGTCTTTGCGACGCCCACGGCGATCCGCTCGATGATGGCCATCGGCGACGCCGGCACGCGCTACCCGCAGCAGTTGCGCATCGTCTGCTCGGCCGGCGAGCCGCTCAACCCGGAGGCGATCCGCTGGTTCCGCGATCAGTACGGCATCACGGTGCTCGACTACTACGGCCTGAGCGAGTCCTATCCGCTGTGCGGGAACTTCCCCTTCATGGAGGTCCGCGAGGGCTCGATGGGCAAGCCGATGCCGGGCTGGGAGGTCGAGATCCTCGACGAGGACGAACAGCCGGTGGCGCGGGGCGAGCGCGGCGAGATCTGCCTCAAGGCGCGCTCGAACCCGCACTATCCGCTCGGCTACTGGAATGACGAGGAGGCCGGCAAGGAGACCTTCGGCGGCGAGTGGTTTCACACCAAGGACGCCGCGTCGATGGATGAGGACGGCTACGTCTGGTACGAGGGCCGCGCGGACGACGTGATCATCTCGGCGGGGTACCGGATCGGCCCGTTCGAGGTCGAGAGCGCCTGTCTCGAGCATCCCGCCGTCGCCGAGGCGGCAGCCGTCGCGTGGCCGGACGAGCGCCGCGGCAACATCGTCAAGGCGTTCGTCGTGCCAGCCGCCGGGCACGAGCCGAGCGAGGAGCTCGGCAAGGAGATCGGAGCCTTCGTGCGCGAGCACCTATCCGCGTACGCCTACCCCCGGCTCGTCGAGTTCGTCGATGACCTGCCCAAGACGCTGACGGGAAAGATCCGTCGTATCGAGTTGCGCGAGAGGAGCAAGGGAAGCTGATGGCCAGTACGACCAACAACACTGACACGACCGCGCACGAAGACCTCTCCCGGCGGCTCGAGGAGCTGCTGGAGGTCGAGACCTTCGCGCCACCCGAGGCGTTCGCGCGCGACGCGCTGCTCAACGACCCCGAGGTCTACGAGCGCGCCGCCGCAGACCGGGGCGCCTGGTGGACCGAGCAGGCCCGAGCGCTGGACTGGTTCGTCGAGCCGACGGTCGTGCTCGACGACTCGAACCCGCCCTTCTTTCGGTGGTACACGGACGGCAAGATCAACGCCTCGCACAACTGCGTCGATCGTCACGTCGAGGCGGGCAACGGCGAGCGCGTCGCGTTTCACTGGCGCGGCGAGGAAGGCGACGAGCGCGACGTCACGTACGCCGAGCTTCACCGCGACGTCCAGCGCTTCGCAAACGCGCTGAAGGATCTCGGGATCGGCAAGGGCGACGTCATCGGGATCTACCTGCCGATGATCCCCGAGGTCGTCGTCGCGATGCTCGCCTGCGCGCGCATCGGCGCGCCGCACAACCTCGTCTTCGGCGGCTTCTCGCCGGAGTCCGTCAGGGAGCGCATGGAGGTCTCCGAGGCGAAGGCGCTGATCACCTCCGACGGCGCGCGTCGCAAGGGCAAGGTCGCGCCATGCAAGCAGAACGTCGACGAGGTCGGCATGCCGGTCGCGACGACGATCGTCGTGCGCCACACTCACATCGACTGCCCGATGGGGGAGGGCGACGTCTTCTACGACGAGATCATGGAGGCGGCTGACGCGGAGTGCCCGGCCGAGGAGCTCGACGCCGAGCACCCGCTGTTCATCCTGTACTCGTCCGGCTCGACGGCCAAGCCGAAGGGCATCCTGCACGCGACCGCGGGCTACCTCACCGGCGTCGCGTCGACCCACAAGTACGTCTTCGATCTCAAGCCGGAGACCGATGTCTACTTCTGCTCGGCCGACGTCGGCTGGATCACCGGCCACTCCTACATCGTCTACGGGCCGCTCATCAACGGCGCCACGTCGGTCATGTACGAGGGCGCGCCCGACTACCCCGACAAGGATGTCTGGTGGGATCTCTGCGAGCGCTACGGCGTGACGCTCTTCTACACCGCGCCCACCGCGATCCGCGCGTGCATCAAGTGGGGCGAGCAGTACCCGGGGCGCCACGACCTCTCCAAGCTGCGCCTGCTCGGCACGGTCGGCGAGCCGATCAACCCGAAGGCGTGGGTCTGGTACTACCACGTCATCGGCGGCGAGCGCTGCCCGATCGTCGACACGTGGTGGCAGACGGAGACCGGCGCGATCATGATCTCTCCGCTGCCGGGGATCACGCACTGCAAGCCCGGCTCGGCGACCCACCCGCTGCCGGGCGTCGCGGCGGCCGTGCTCGACGACGACGGCCAGGAGGTCGAGCACGAGACCCAGGGCCTGCTGGCTTTGAGCCACCCGTGGCCGGCGATGCTGCGCACGCTCTACGGCGACGACGAGCGCTACGTCGAGACGTACTTCTCGAAGTTCGGGCCGCAGACGTACCTCGTCGGCGACGCGGCGCGGCAGGACGCCGACGGCTACTTCTGGGTCATCGGGCGCGTCGACGACGTGCTCAACGTCTCCGGGCATCGGATGTCGACCGCGGAGATCGAGTCGGCGGTCGTCTCACATCCGAAGGTCGCGGAGTGCGCGGCGATCGGCCAGGCCGACGAGGACACGGGTCAGTCGGTCTGTTGCTTCGTGACGCTCGAGGGCGACCTCGAGGGCTCCGATGAGCTCGTCGCGGAGATCCGCGAGCACGTCACGCGCAAGATCGGCAAGCTCGCGCGGCCGAAGCGGATCGTGTGGGCCGACGACCTGCCAAAGACGCGCTCGGGCAAGATCATGCGCCGCCTGTTGCGCGACATCGCCGAGGGACGCGAGCTCGGCGACGTGACGACATTGCGCGATCCGGCCGTGATGGAGCAGCTCGAAGGCAGGATCAAGGAGCGTCAGGCCGAGGACGAGGACTGAGCCTGCGGCTCAGGCGTCCGCGAACGGCAGGCGGTCGGCCAGATCGGTGATCTCAAAGACGCGGTGGACCTGCTTGGGCCCACGCAGCAGCGTCAAGCGTCCGTAATCACAGCGCTGGGCGGCCATGACGACGAGCCGGATGCCGGTCGAGTCGATGAACTCCAAGCGGCTGAGGTCGATGACGATCGACTTCGCGTCGCTGTCCTCGGAGCGCAGCAGCGCCTCCTCGACCGCGGGCGCGCCGTCGAGATCGAGCTCACCGGACAGCTCGATGACGTAGGTGTCGCCCTCGCGCTCGCCACGGACCGTCATGCTTCCCAACCGGCCGGTGTTCTCGGCTCGCGTTTCGTCAGTCATCGACGCTGGGCCCCCCCTGGCACGATTCGGCACATTAGCACCGGCGCGCTGGGGCACTGCTTCAGCGCGATCGGTGAGCTCAGGCCTGCAGCGCGTCGAGCTTCTGCTGCGTGCGCAGCTCCGAGACGATCCGCTCGAGGCGCGGTTCGGTCGCGCGGTCCACGTGGGTCATCGCGGCGGCCACGGTGGGGTGGACGGCTGCGATGCGCTCGTGCATCGCGTGGGCCACCGCGCGATATGCGGGATGGCCCTCCCGCCCGGAGCGCAGCTCGATGAGCGCCATCGCCTCGCGCGCGTTGAGGTCGAGCACGTAGCGCAGGCGGTAGCCGAGGCACAGCGCGTACATCGCCGCGCGGCGGTCGTGGCCCGCGTCGAGCAGCGCTTCGTAGGCGCGCTGCGAGACGTCGAGCGCGCGCCGGTAGTCGTCGCCGACGCCGGCCTCGTCGACCTCCTCGGGCACGCCCGCGCCGAGGTCGGGCGTCAGCGTCTGCCACTGGCACGTGAGCATCCGGTGGCGCTGCAGATCGCGGAACGCCCCGTAATCGCTGACGATCTCGAAGCGGTAGCGCAGCGACTCGAGGCCGCGGCCGGGCCGGTGGCGCCGGTTGGAACGGTCGCCCACGAGGTCGGCCACGAGCGCGGCGCGCTCGGCGCCCGAGAGCTCGGCGAGCGCCGCGCGCGTCGCG
>JALZJA010000278.1 GCA_030860005.1 Actinomycetota bacterium | reverse complement strand
CAGGAGATCAACGACCTCAACGTCTTCCCGGTCGCCGACGGCGACACGGGCGACAACATGGCCCTCACCCTGCGCTCCGTGCTCGTCGAGGTCGACCGCCTGGCCGCCGACGAGGCGCGCCTGGACGAGATCGGACGCGACGAGATCGTGGACTCCGTCGCCCGCGCGGCGCTGCTCGGCGCCCGTGGCAACAGCGGCGTCATCCTCTCCCAGCTCATCCGCGGCGCGGCCGAGGAGCTCGTCAGCCGCCCGGGGGAGCTCGTCGATCCCGTGCTCATCGGCGCGGCGATGGCCCGCGCCGCCCAGCGGGCGTACGGGTCGGTGCGCGAGCCCGCCGAGGGCACGATCCTCACCGTCATGCGCGAGATGGCGACGAGCGTCGCCACGGAGCTCGCGCACATGGGCGATACGCGGCTGGGCACCGACGCAGACCCGTCCGTGCAGAACGCGCTCATCGCCGACGTGCTCGAGCGCGCGCTGCGGGCGGGGGAGGAATCGGTGCGCCACGGACCTGAGCTGCTCGCGATCTTGCGAGACAGCGGCGTCGTCGACGCCGGCGGGCACGCGCTGACGATCATCGTCGCCGGCATGATCGCCGCGCTGCGCGGCAGCGAAGCGCCCGAGCTCCCGCGCCAGGCGCCGCCCCCGCGGGTCAGTCACCCGCATCACACGTCCTCCACTCACCGCTTCTGCACGAACTTCGCCGTCACGGGCCACGATCTCGATCCCGGCCACTGGATCGAGCCGCTCGAGGCGCTCGGCGACTCCGTCCTGGTCGTGGGCGACGCCGTCACGCTCAAGGTCCACGTGCACACGGACGACCCCGAGGCGGCGACCGCGCTGTTTGACGACATCGGCGACGTATCACGCCTCGACGTCGCCGACATGCACGCCCAGGTCGCCGAGCGGACGCAGCGCCTGTCGGGCAACGGGACCGCGCCCGCGCAGCGCCAGCAGCGCTGCGGCGTGCTGGCGGTCGTCGCCGGCGACGGGGTGCGCGGGCTGTATGAGAGCCTCGGCGTGGCGTGCCTCGACGGCGGCCCGACGCTGAACCCGTCGACGTACGAGCTGCTGGCCGGCATCCACGAGGTGCGGGCGGAGGAGGTCGTCGTGCTGCCCAACTCGCCGAACGTCGTCATGGCCGCCCAGCACGCTGCCGAGCTGTCGGAGAAGACCGTGCGCGTCAGCGCCGCTCGCTCCCAGCAGGCGGGCCTGGCCGCGGGGCTCGCGCTCGACCCCAACCGCTCGGCGGTCGAGAACGTCGCGGCGTTCGATGAGACGCTCGAGCGCCTGCGCACCGGTGCCGTGGCGCGAGCGGCGCGCGACGATCCCGATGGGCGCTTTGCCACCGGCGAAGCCGTCGGCTTCGTCGACGAGCAGATCGTTGCCTGGGGCGAGCCGCAGGGAACGCTGCGCACTGTCCTGGAGTCGCTCTCAAGCGACGCGGAGCTGCTGACGTGCATCGCCGGCTACGGCGCACCGCTGAACGAGGACGACGTCCGCGCTCTCGCGCCGCAGGCGGTCGAGTTCGAGTACGAGGTGGGAGGCCAGCCGAGCTACTGGTGGCTGCTGGCGGCGGAGTAGCCGCGGAGGCCACGCCCGCCCCGCACCCCGGCGAGTTACGGCGCCGGGGCGCAGGGCACAATCAGCCGCGTGCCCACCGCTTTCGCCGGCACCGAGGAGCTCGACCACGACGCGCTGCTGTCGGCGCCGCTGCGCTGGCCGCGGCCGTCGATGCTCGACGCCCCGCTGAAGGCGGGCTCGGCGAAGGCCTCCGAGGCCGCCGAGCAGCTCGGGCTGCACACGGTCGGCGACCTGCTCGAGCACCTGCCGCGCGACCGGCGCGAGTCGCGGACGGTGGCCGCGCTCACGCCGGGCGAGAGCGCGACGATCGTCGTCGAGGTGCGCTCGATCACGAGCCGCCCGGTGCGCCGGCGCGGGATGAAGCCGCTCGTCGAGGCCACGGTCGCCGATCAGACCGGCGTCATGAAGGCGACGTTCTTCAACCAGCCGTGGCTGGAGCGCAAGTACGCGCCCGGCACGCGGCTCGTCCTGCACGGCAAGTACGCCGCGCGCAACGCCTTTGCTGTCACGAGCCACGCGCCGACCGACGAGCAGACCGGCAGCGAGCTCGAGGTCGCGCACTACCCCGCGACCGAGGGCCTGTCGTCGACGCAGATCCTGGCGCTCGTGCGCGCCCACCTGGCAGCCGCCGAGCACGCGATCGAAGCGCTGCCCGCCCGCCTGCGCGCCCGCAGCGCGATGCCCGACCGGACGGCCGCGCTC
>JALZJA010000140.1 GCA_030860005.1 Actinomycetota bacterium | reverse complement strand
CGGTCGCTGCGGCGATCGCCTGGCGAACGATCTCGGCCTCGCTCTTGCCAAGCGCCGCTGCGGTGCGCTCGAGCGCGAGCTTCAACTCGTCGGGAAGATACACCGTCGTGCGCCGCATGCCATATAGCGTGCCATACGTCGCCCGTACGCAAGTGCCCCCGACACCGCCACCACTGACCTGCTGGCGCGAGGTGCCGCTCCTCGCGCAAAGGAGCACCCGGGGCGTTCCATTGATCCCACAACGTATGTACACAATCGTGTACGCTAGGTCCGTGGCAAAGACAGTCCCCATCCGCGAGTTTCGAAGCAACCTGAGCGAGTTGCTCAGCGATGTCGCCGATCGCCGCGACCACGTGCTCGTCACCCGCCATGGCCGGCCCGCTGCCGTGCTCGTACCCGTCGACGAGTATGAGGCGCTCGAGGAGACCGCCGAGATCCTCTCGAACCCCGACGCCGTGGCCGCCCTGGAAGCCGGCTTGGCGGAGCTCTCCAGGGATGAGACCATCACTTTCGAGGATCTTCGTCACGAGCTGACAGAGCGTCGAGCCGCGCGCTGATCGTTGGCCCAGCTGGTCCTCGCGCGTCGCGCCCGGCTCGAGCTGCTCGAGCTCGAGTGGCCGATCATCGACGCCATCGAGGACGCCCTCGGGCTCCTCGAACGCGATCCCTATGCCGGGCACGCCCTCCGCGGGCGACTTCGCGGGCTGCGCTCACTGCGCGTCGGCAGCTACCGCGTCGTCTACCAGCTCATCGACGGCGACAAGACCATCCGTGTCGCCGCCATCCTCCACCGTTCGATCGCCTACCGCAGCGACCCGCGCTGACCGCATCGGGCAGCGCGGAGCGCAGGGCCGCCCCTCCTCGTCCAAAGCAGCACTGCCGCCTTGAGCGTCTACGGCGCCGCTATCGGCAAAGGTCGGGGAGCCGCGTCCACTCCTGCTGGCGGTCAGGATGAGCTTCCGCGAACGCTCCGGGAACACGCGGCTACCGGCACCGGTGTCAGTGCATAACGACGAGAGCCCGCACTGGGCGGGCTCTCGGATGGGCGGGATGTCGGAGGGGGCTAGGGGCCGTCCTCGTTCTGGTCGTTGTCGCGCTCGGTGCTGACCACGTTGAACTGCTTGTCGAGGTGCACGTCGACCTGGCCGGTGTTCGTGGTGACCTCGACCTCGTAGTAGCCCTCCTCGTCGCCGACTTCGGTATCGGTGACGTCGCCCCCGCCGACGTGAGCCAGCGCGGCGTGGGCGGCCTTGTCGAGGGCCGACCCCGTGATCGGCTTCTCGGTCGCGTCGTCGTCGCGGGCGGGCGCCTCGTCGTCCTGCGACGCGGCGACCTGCGAGGTGACGACGGGCTCGGCGGCCGGCTGCTGGTCGTTGCCGGCGGCGCCGGCGATCGCGGCACCGCCGACAGCGAGCGCCGCCACGGCGGCGAGGGAGATGAAGATGCCCTTGGGCTTGTCGGTCATATGGGTCCTTTCAGAGTCGGGGTTCGACCGGCCGCGCACCACGGTTGCGGCCATCGCTGAGATGAACCTGAATCAGACGATCGTCCCGCTGGGGGGCCCGGCAGGCAGCCACAGACGCAGGCCGGCGGGCGGGATGATGTCCGCGGTGCCGTCGTGGGCCTCGGCCACGGCCCGGACGATCGCCAGGCCCAGACCGGCGCCGCCGCGCGTACGAGCCTCGTCGCCACGGGTGAAGCGCTCGAAGGCGCAGTCGACCAGCTCTCTCGAGAAGCCGCGTCCTTGGTCGGAGACTTCGATCGTGGTTCCACCGTCGGCCGTGCGAGCGCTGAGTGCGATCGTGCCGTCCCCATGGCGCAGGGCGTTGTCGACGAGGTTGCCCAGCACCTGGCGCAACCGCAACGGGTCCGCCCATACGGCTACATCCGCCGACGCGTGGACTTCCACGCTCCGTCCCGCCTGCGCTGCGCGTCCTGAGTACCGCTCACGTGCGCCGTCGAGCAGCTTGCGGGCGAGCAGCCGCTCGCGGCGAACGGGAAGGCGGCCCTCGGACGCACGCGCGAGGACGAGCAGGTCCTCCGCGAGGCGCGCAAGGTGGTCGGCCTCCTCGGCGGCCGCGCTCAGCGCCTCGCGCGTCTCGGGCCGGTGGTCCTCGCGCAGCAGCGCCTCGAGCTCGGTCTTTAGCACGGCGATCGGCGTGCGTAGCTCATGGCTGGCGTCAGCGACGAAGCGCCGCTCGCGCTCGAAGGAGCGCCGCAGGCGATCGAGCATCTCGTTGAGCGTCTCACCGAGGCGTCGGACCTCGTCGCGGGCGGCGGGCAACGGGAGGGATTCCTCGCCGCTTTCAAGGGACACCGCGGCGGCGCGGCGGCGCATCGCCTCGACCGGTCGCAGCGCCGCCGTCGCCAGCCCGTAGCCAAGCAGCGACGCGATGAGCACGGCGATCGGTCCGCCGATCCCGAACGAGGCGACCAGACCGTCGAGCGCCTCGTCGCGGTCACCGAGCGACTGACCTACCGCCACCACGGCTCCCGGGGCGCCGGGAAGCGGACGCGCGAGCACGCGCGACGTTCCCTCCAGGCCGGCCACACGACGGTCGACGACGACGGGCTGCTGCGCGGCCGCGCGCACGAGCGCCGGCGGCAGGACCGGCCGGATCGTCCCGCCGCGCGACGCCAGAACCGAGCCGCCGGCGCTCAGCACCTGCGAGAAGGCCTCCTCCGGGTCGCTGATCGCCGCCGCGCCCTGGTCGCCCAGTCCGGGGCCGCCCTGGCGCGCGAGCGCCGCGACCGCGTCGGCGCGCGTGGCCAGCGAGTCGTTCAGCGCCTCGTCGAGGTCGTCGGCGAGCCGCAGGTAGATGAACAGCGCCGCGCCGGCGAGCACGATGATCATCGCCGCCGCGAACACCGCCGTCAGTCGCGCGCGGATCGGGAGGCGTCTCATGCGGCCCCGCCGTCCTTGCGCAGTCGGTACCCGAGCCCGCGCACGGTCTCGAGCGATCGGACATCGAACGGCCGATCGATCTTCTGGCGCAGATACCGGACGTAGACCTCGACGACGTTGGACTTCTGCTCGTAGCCGAGGTCCCACGCCGCCTCGAGCAGCTCGAACTGGCTGAACACGCGCCCCGGGGTGCGCATCAGCGTCTCGAGCAGCGCGAACTCGCGCGCGGAGAGCTCGATCTCCGTGTCGCCGCGCCACGCTCGGCGCGCCGCGGGATCGAGCCGCAGGTCGCCGACCTCCAGGAGGGTTGGCCGCTCGACCGGCCCGCGGCGCGTCAGCGCCCGCAGGCGGGCGAGGAGCTCGGCGAGCGAGAAGGGCTTGGTGAGGTAGTCGTCGGCCCCGGCGTCCAAGCCCTTGACGCGATCCTCGACCGCATCGCGGGCGGTCAGCATGATCACTGGCGCCCACACGTCGCCCTCGCGTAGCCGCCGGCAGACCTCGAAGCCGTCGATGCCCGGCAGCATGACGTCAAGGATGACCGCGTCGAACGCCTTGGCGCGCGCGAGCCCGAGCGCCCGCTCGCCGTCCTGTGCCACATCGACGACCAGGCCGTCGCCGCGCAGCCCGCGCCGCAGCGCGGCCGCCATCCGCACGTCGTCCTCTACGACCAGTACCCGCACAGTCCCATGATCGCGGCGGACCTGAGATGTGCCTGAGAGACCTGGCGCTCGCGGCGACTGAGACCCGGCTTTCAGAGCGTCTGATGGTGCGTGGCTCCACCGCCGGACGGAGCGTCGGACACGCGGTCAAATCGAGATCCGCCAACGGATCTGCTGCCCGCGCGAGGGTGTCGATCGACCGCTGCTATCCATCGGCTGGCCCCGACGTGGTCGTCGAGACAGCGCCCAGCGGCAGACGCTGCCTCGTCAGCCCCGCCCGGCGGGGGAGCGCACGGGGTCGCGCCTCGGGCGGCCCAGCCGCCGTGTCGACTACAAGCGCCGTGCGACCGGATCGTCGACGCCGATCAGTGACCTGCGGGCGTACGTCCGGAGCTTGACGTTGGTGGCGATGGCGAGGGCCAGCCATGTCCAGAAGAAGCTGAACCGCGCATGGCCGCTGGGGAACGCGGGGTTGCTTGCCTCGTCGAGGTTGTATGCGGGGCGGGCGCGGTCGAAGGCATCTTTGAGCTCGGTCCCGTACCAGCCGGTCAGCGTGAGTCCTGCGACCAGGACGGCCAGAGGCAGCCACCAGCGCCGACGCACGAGAATGATCGCAACGGCGGCGGCCACGGCGATCACGACGCCTGGTTGGGCGACCGTGTCAAGCGGGCCTTCGGCGAGCGCGTCGAGCTCCGGCTCCGCGGCGCTGACGAGGATGGGCAACACGGCGAACACGGTGATCGGCGCCGCGAGGACGGCTGCCACCGCATCGGCGCGTGGGCGCGTCACACGTCGATATTTTGGAGGGCTCGTCGGGGAGATCGCGTTCCTGTCTCTGTCATTCGATCGGTGTCCGCCCCGGACACCGCAAGCGACGAGTGGACGCCCGCGAACCAGGGCCCAGCGACGCGCGGGCGCCGGGTGACGTTGGTGTGTCACCCGGCGCGCCGTGCGGTGGTGCTAGTCGTCGTCGTTCTCGACGGAGACGACGCCGAACTGCGGGTCGAGCGCGATCTCGACGAACGTGCCGTCGGCACGCTTGACCTCGACCTCGTAGCCGCTGTCGCCCTCGTCGGCGCGCTCAATCTCGGTCACGGTCCCGCCGCCGGCGGCCGTCAGCGCCGCAGCGCGGGCCTGGTCGGCGATCGCCTGCTCGGTGACCTGCTCGTCCGCCTCGCCCGCGTCGTCGTCGCGGCCCGGCGCCTCGTTCTCCTCGGTCGCCTGCGCGACGACCTGGCCGCCGGCCGGCTCCTCACCGCCGGCCGCCCCGGCGATCGCCGCGCCGCCGACCGCGAGCGTCGCGATCACGGCGATCGCGATGAAAATGGCCTTGAGCTTGTCGATCATGTGCTTCCTCTCGTCGTTCGAACCGTCTGTACTGCACTGTGCGAGACCGCGCTGAGATCAGCCTGAGACGGACAGCCTGCGACCCGCACGACCTGTTCGGAAACCACGAGAGCCCGCCGATCGGCGGGCTCTCACAACGGCGTGGCTGTGGCCGGCCGGTGCTAGGAGCCGTCCTCAACCTTGTCGTTGTCGGCCTCGGTACCGACGACGTCGAACTCGCGGTCGAGCTGGACGTCGACCTGCCCGTCGGCGGTCGTCACCTCGACCTCGTAGTAGCTCTCCTCATCTCCGACCTCCGTGTCGGTCACCTCGCCGCCGCCCAGGTGCGCGATCGCCGCCTGGCTGGCCCGCTCGAGCGCCGGGCCGGTGATCGCCTTCTCCGTCGCGTCGTCGTCACCGCCGGCCGCGCCGGCGATCGCCACACCACCCGCGCCGAGCGCCGCAACAGCAGCCAGCCCGACCAGTCCGCCCTTCAGCTTGTCCTTCATGTCGTTTCCTCCTCAGTCAACCAACGTGAGACCCCATCGTGGATGCACTCGCTGAAATGAACCTGAGACCCGGCGAGCAGCCGACGAACGACTGTGGGGCACCGGGTCCTGCCGATGCCTGGGCGCTCGCGAACGTGAGTCGAGAACATCCGACGACGAACACCGAGTCGGGGCATGAGCACGGGCGAGCCAGATGTACCGCCGCCTAAGCTACAGCTGTCAACTCGGCTGCCGCTTTCCGTGCAAGCCGGCAGTGCGGCCCGGTTACCGGTTCTCGCGCGAGCTGCCGTACGCAGTAGGCGGCTCCGGCCGCTACCGCCTCGCATGGAAGGCAGTAGTGGCGCGACGCTGTGCGGCGCGACTGCTCATCGCGCGAAGCGGCAACCAGCCGCCGGCATCGACGCGCTGCTCCTCTTCGTGCCCGGTAGGAGTCGGCCGATGGCGGCCGCTTATTGTCGTCGTGCCTCGCAGCGGTAGCGCGGCGACTACCCGATCCGTTCGTCGATGCGGACATGGACGCTGTCGCCCGCCTGCTTGCCGATCGCCTTGCGGAGGTTCCCTTTGACGGGGAGACGGTGGGTTCCGTCGCCTTGCGCCATAAGTGCGCCGTTGAACGGCTCGCCGTCGATCATGCCGCGGATCTTCACGAGCCCGCGAGTGCCGAAGAGCTTGGCCGCGTCGTCCATCACGACGCACGTCCACGCACCCGGGTTGTCGCCCTTCTCGAGCCGGGCGTCGAACTCTCTCAACACGACACTGAGACTCCCCGCATGCGACGATATCATCGGCGGTCGGGGCGCGACGTCGGCCACTCCCATGGCAGCATGGGCGTGCATCACCGGCTACGCACACGTGGATGGCCCCACGCACGACATGAGCGACGACGAGATCGCCACCGTCGACCGCGTGGTCGTACGCATCTCGGGAGACACGCTCGGCCCCCGCGGCGAGAGCCCGCAGCGCCGCGTCGCGCGCGAAATCTGAAGCCGGGCAAGCCGCCCCTTCGGCCAGACCAGGTGCGTTCGAACAGCCAGGCCGGAACGGGCCAGCCGAAAGGCGAGAACCTGATCGGCATCCTTCCGCGAATCCTTCCCGACGAGACGAGCGTCCGGCGCCCGAGCCCGCGACATGCCGCGGACGACTGGGCCGGCTTTCGACTTCGCTCATGCGAAGCGCAAGTGGATGCGAGGGTCCGTGCGTTGCGCGCGAGATGATCGCGGCCTCCTGGGATCTTGAGGAGAATCTGGTCGGCCGTGTCGATTTGGCCGCTGCTCGTTCGACGTATGTAACGAGAGTGGATACCAGCGAAGCCGAGGAGGCATCACGATGAGGGTCATGGTCCTGGTGAAGGCGAGCGAGCAGTCCGAGGCGGGCGTCATGCCGAGCGAGCAGGAGCTTGCCCAGATGGGCGCGTTCAACGAGGAACTCGTCAACGCGGGGGTGATGCTGGCCGGCGAGGGCCTGCATCCGACATCGAAGGGGGTGAGGGTCGAGTTCCCCGAGCGGAAGGTCGTCGACGGGCCGTTCACCGAGACCAAGGAACTCGTCGCGGGCTACTGGCTGCTCCAGGTCAGGTCGATGGACGAGGCGATCGAGTGGATCAAGCGCGCCCCCTTCCACGAGGGCGACGTCGAGATCCGGCCGGTCTTCGAGGCCGACGACTTCGGCGAGGCGTTCACGCCCGAGTTGCGTGAGCAGGAAGAGCGGCTTCGCGGGCAGGCGGCGCAGAACCAGTAGCGACGACGATGCCGGCGGCCGACGTCCACCGCGCGATCGACGCGGTCTGGAGGATCGAGTCGGCGATGCTGATCGCGCGCCTCGCGCGGATCGTGCGCGACGTCGGCCTCGCCGAGGACCTGGCGCAGGACGCGCTGGTCGCGGCGCTGGCGAGTCGCCGATCGGGTTGTTGTTGGTGCGGATGATGTCCCGGGCGCGCAGCTGGCGCATGATCGCCGCCCATCCGCGAGCAACTCGCGCGTGGTGCGCGACGAGGGCTCGTATGTCATCGGCAGAGGCGCTGAGCCGTCTCTGCAATGCCGTCGCTGGCGGGGCGCGACCAGCCGCGCGACGCCGATGACGCTAGGTGACCCACTGAGCCTCGGCGAG
>JALZJA010000236.1 GCA_030860005.1 Actinomycetota bacterium | reverse complement strand
GTGCCATCCATAGCCGGCCCGAAGCGCCCGCAGGACCGCGTGGCGCTCACCGACGCGAAGGACAGGTTTCGCAACGCGCTCAAGGACTATGTCGAGTCCACGGACAGCGACGGCGTCGACACAGCAGTCGATGCCGGCTCCGCGGAGTCCTTTCCCGCCTCCGACTCTCCAGCCGTGGGCACCCTGGCGGAAGGTGATGAGGACGCACCCGCGGGTGTGCCGGAGCCCCGCGATGCCGGCCGGCCGAGCAAGCGTGCGCGGATCGTGATGGAGGACGGCACCGAGACCGAGGTTGACCACGGCGCCGTGGTCATCGCGGCTATCACTTCGTGCACCAACACGTCGAACCCGACAGTGATGATCGGGGCCGCGCTGCTCGCGAAGAAGGCCGTAGAGAAGGGCCTCACCAGCAAGCCGTGGGTGAAGACGACGCTCGCCCCGGGGTCGAAGGTCGTCATGGACTACTACGAGCGGGCCGGGCTCATGGACGACCTCGAAGCGCTCGGCTTCCATCTAGTCGGCTACGGCTGCACGACGTGCATCGGCAACTCGGGGCCGCTCCCCGAGGAGATCTCGGCGGCCGTTGACGAGGCCGACCTCGCCGTGGTCTCGGTGCTCTCGGGCAACCGCAACTTCGAGGGACGCATCAACCCCGACGTGAAGATGAACTACCTCGCGTCGCCGCCCCTGGTGGTCGCCTACGCGCTGGCGGGGAAGATGGACGTCGACATCGTCAACGAGCCGCTGGGCGTCGACGCCGATGGCAACGAGGTCTTCTTGCACGAGCTGTGGCCGTCGGAGCGCGAGGTCGCCGACACCGTGCTGGAGGCCGTGCGCTCGGAGATGTTCACCGCCTCGTATGGCGACGTCTTCGCCGGCGACGAGCGCTGGAGGGGTCTCGACGTGCCGACCGGCGACCGCTTCGCGTGGGCCGAGGACTCGACGTACGTGCGCCTGCCGCCGTACTTCGTCAACCTGGCGCCGTCGCCCAAGCCGGTGGTCGACATCGAGGGCGCCCGCGTGCTCGCGCTGCTCGGCGACTCGGTCACCACCGACCACATCTCCCCCGCCGGCGCGATCAAGCACGACGGCCCGGCCGGCTTGTACCTCCAGGCGCACGGCGTCGACCCGAAGGACTTCAACTCCTACGGCGCGCGGCGCGGCAACCACGAGGTGATGATGCGCGGCACGTTCGCGAACATCCGACTGCGCAACCAGCTCGCGGGTGGGCGGGGCCCGGTTCCGGAGGGCGGCGTCACGCGCAAGCTGCCCGAGGACGAGCAGATGTCGATCTACGACGCGGCGATGGCCTACATCGACGAGGGCGTTCCGCTCGTGGTCCTCGCCGGCAAGGAGTACGGCTCGGGCTCGTCGCGCGACTGGGCGGCGAAGGGGACGCGGCTGCTGGGCGTGCACGCGGTGCTCGCCGAGACCTACGAGCGCATCCACCGGGCCAACCTCGTGGGCATGGGCGTGCTGCCGTTGCAGCTCCCGGCGAGCGCTGAGGAGCTTGGCCTGACCGGCGAGGAGGTCTTCTCGATCTCAGGCTTCGCCGAGCCGTTGAACGAGGGTCAGCTGCCCGGCAGCGTCACCGTGCACGCCGACGAGATCGAGTTCGAGGCGCGCGTGCGGATCGACACCCCCAAGGAGGCGGACTACTTCCGCCACGGCGGGATCCTGCGCTACGTGCTGCGACAGCTGCGCGGCCGGGCGTAGGGCCAGCCGCGCAGCGGCTCGTAGGAGGTCGCCGTGCGACCCGTGTTGCCGTTCCGCGCGCCTTTTGTGGCAGACGCGTGGTGATCGGTGACATGATCGCGGTCATCCTCGGCGGTCGTGGAGGGGTCCCGGCCAAAACGACGAGATAGTGGACGTTTTGAACGGCACCCCCCGCTCGAGCACGCGATCGCCGAGCTCGCGGGGCGCCAGCACAACATCGTCGCGTTGCGCCAGCTCCGCGCGCTGGGCCTGAGCGCGAGCGCGATCCGCAGCCGGGTCGCGAGCGGAAGGCTGCACCGCATCCATGCAGGCGTCTTCGCGGTCGGTCACGCGAACCTCACAGCAACGGGTCGGTGGATGGCTGCCGTCCTGGCATGTGGTGATGGTGCGGTTCTCTCTCATCGATCGGCTGCCGCGCGGCTCGGCTTGCGGCCCGACAACCGCGCCACGATCGACGTCATGACCGTCACCGGACACGCCGGGCGTCGGCGCAGCGGCATCACCGCGCACCAAGCACACGGGCTCCTGCCGCGCGACATCACCATCGTCGACGGCATCCCGTGCACGAGCGTGGCCCGCACACTGCTCGACCTCGCCGAAGTCGTCAACCGCCGCGGCCTGGAACGAGCGATCGATCGCGCCGAGATGCTCCGGCTGCTCGACATGAAGGCCATCAACGACGTCCTCGAACGGGCGCAGGGCCGGCGCGGCGCCAAGCTCCTGCGATCCGTCCTCGCCGAGCACTACGCCGGCGCCACCCTCACGGCCAGCGAACTGGAGGAGCGCTTCCTCGTGATCTGCCTCGGTGCAGCTGTTCCCGCACCCGAAGTGAACGTCTGGGTGCCCCTCCCCGACGCTGAGCTCAAGGTCGACTTCCTCTGGCGTAACCACTGCCTCATCGTGGAGGTAGATGGCCGGGACGTGCACGGCACCCGCCGCGCGTTCGAGGAGGATCGCCGCCGCGACCAGCGCCTCACCCTCGCGGGCTACCGCGTCATCCGCTTCACCTGGCGCCAGATCACCGAAGAACCCAAGCGGGTAGCGCAAACGCTCCGAGCGCTCCTCGCGCAGGGCGAAGCCGCCTAGCGGCAGTTCGCGCAGCGCCCCTGGACGACGGCCTCGACGCGCTCGTGGCTGAAACCGCGCCGGCTTGCCGCGCGCTCGAGCGCGTTCGTGTCGAGCTTCGAGTCGAGATCCTCGATCGAGCCGCACTCGGTGCAGATGAGGTGGTGGTGGGAGTCGGTGCGCGGGTCGAACAGCGTCGTGCCGGCGCGCTGGACGCGGCGGACCATGCCGAGGTCCTCGAGCAGGTTAAGCGTCGCGTAGATCGTCGGCAGCGAGACGTTCGGGAGCCGGTCGCTGACGGCGTCGAGCAGCTCGTCGGCGGTCACGTGGCGGTCGAGCTCGCGCAGCGCCCGGTGCACGAGGACCCGCTGCGAGGTGACCCGCATGCCACGCTCACGAAGGGCAGGGATGAGATCTTGGGTCACGGGGTACATGGTAGGCATTCCTTATTGCTTGACACAAGCCCATCTTAGGAAATCCTTATAACAATCCTTTTGTTATATTCGTCGAGGCCATGACCGCCGCTGACATCCCTCTCGTGACCCGCTGGCGCGGCTTCGACGAGCGCCAGCGCCTGCTGCAGGTCGTTCAGCCGGCTCTCATCGGCCTCATCGACGGCACGATCTCGACGCTGGCGCCGATCTTCGCGGCCGCCTACATCGCGGGCTCCCAGGCCGCGCTGCTCGTCGGTCTCGCCGCCGCGCTCGGCGCCGCGATCAGCATGGGCATGTCGGAGGGCCTCTCCGACGACGGCGAGATCACCGGCCGCGGCGCGTCGCTGACGCGCGGGATGATCACCGGCATAGCGACGTTCGTCGGCGGTACCGCCCACGCGCTGCCGTTCCTCATCTCAGACGTCAACACCGCGCTGACGGTCGCCTACGTCGTCGTGAGCATCGAGCTCGTCGCGATCGCCTGGATCCGCAAGCGCTTCCTCGGCGTCTCGCTGAAGCTGTCGCTGATCCAGGTCACGCTCGGCGGCGCGATCGTCGCGACCGTGGGCATCCTCGTCGGGCACGCGTAGCCGCGATAGGATCCCGCCCAGGTGTGCCGGGAAGTCTGGTCGGCGTCGTCGTGACCTGCCCAGACGAAGGAGTCCCGCCCGGTGCCACGCAAGCGAGTCGCTCGAGCCGCCGCCGCTTCCCGCGTAGCCGTCAGCGAGGGCGCCGAGACCTTTGCGGACTTCCTCCGCGAGGAGACCAACGGCGGCAAGCTGCTGCTGGCGGCGACCGCGATCGCGCTCGTGTGGGCGAACGTCGCGCACGACGCCTACGCCTCGGTGTGGCAGGCCGAGGCGCAGCTCGGACCCGACTGGCTCGAGCTGCACCTGACGCTCGGCGACTGGGTCGCCGACGGGCTGCTCGCGCTGTTCTTCTTCGTCGCCGGCATGGAGGTCAAGCGCGAGCTGACGATCGGTGAGCTCGCCGACCGGCGCGCGGCGACGCTGCCGTTCCTCGCGGCGGCCGGGGGGATGATCGTGCCCGCGCTGCTCGCGATCGCCGTCTCGGGCGGCGCCGCCGCCGAAAATGGGGCGTGGGCGATCCCCGTCGCGACCGACATCGCGTTCGCGCTCGGCGTGCTGGCGCTCGTCGGCGCGTCCCTGCCACCGGGCGTGCGCGCGCTGCTGCTGTCGCTGGCCGTCATCGACGACCTCGCCGCGATCGCGCTCATCGCGGTGCTCTTCACGAGCGGTCTGTCGCTCGCCTGGCTCGCCGGAGGCCTGGCGATGGGCACGCTGTACTGGCTCTCGCATCGGCTGCGGATCGACCGCGCGTGGCTGCTGTGGGGGCTTGCCGTCATCGCATGGGTGTGCATCCACGCCAGCGGCGTCCACGCGACGGTGACGGGGATCATGCTCGGGCTGCTGACGCCGGTACGGCCGCGACGAGACGAGGCCGAGTCGCCGAGCGCGCGCTACGAGCACAAGCTGCACCCGATCTCCGCCGGAATCGTCGTGCCCCTGTTCGCGCTCGCGGCCGCCGGCATCCCGCTGGCGGTGGCCGACGACGCGCTGAGCGACGCGATCGCGATCGGCGTCTTCGCGGGCCTGCTGGTGGGGAAGTTCGCCGGCGTCTTCGGCGGCGCCCGGCTGGCCGTGCGGTCAGGGCTCGGCGCGCTGCCCGCGCAGGTCACGTGGGGCGATGTCGTGCCGGTGGCGGTGCTCGCCGGCATCGGTTACACGGTCAGCCTGCTCATCGTCCGCCTGTCGCTGCCCGACGCCGCCGGCCAGCAACGGGCCGCTCTGGCGGTGCTCGCAGCGTCGGTGCTCGCATCGCTGCTCGCCCTCGCGCTCCTGCACGGGCGGGTCAAGAAGCACCGCGGCGGCCGGTTGCCCGAGCGCGCCTCGGGGTAACGTTCGCCGCCGTGCCGTTGCCCGACGTGCTTCGCAAGCTGCTGACCGCCGCCGGGCCCTCGGGCTATGAGACGGCGCCGGCGACCGTCTTCACAGAGGCCGGCCGCGCGTTCACCGACGACGTCTCGGTCGACGTCATGGGCTCGGCCGTCGCACGGGTCAAGGGCACGCACGAAGACGCCCCGTTCCTCGCCGTCGTCGGACACATCGACGAGATCGGCCTGATCGTCACCCACATCGACGACGACGGCTTCCTGCGCTTCATCGGCGTCGGCGGCTGGGACCCGCTGATCCTCATCGGCCAGCGCGTCGAGCTCATCACGCGCGACGGCCCCGTGCCGGGCGTCGCCGGTCGCAAGCCGATCCACCTGCTGCGCGAAGAGGACCGCAAGAAGGTCCCCGAGCTGCGCGACCTGCACATCGACATCGGCGCCGCCAGCGGCGACGAGGCTCGCGAGATCGTGCGCATCGGCGACGTCGCCGTGATCGCGGGCGAGCCGCTCGAGCTGCGCAACGAACGCGTCATCTCGCGCTCGATGGACAACCGCCTCGGCGCCTTCATCGCGCTCGAGGCGGCGCGGCTCGTCGCCGAGGCCGGCGCAGCGCCCGGCGACGTCGCGGCGATCGGCGTCGTCCAGGAGGAGATCACGTTCGGCGGCGCGCGCACGTCCGCCTACAGCCTGCAGCCCGACGTTGCGATCGTCGTCGACGTCACGCACGAGACCGGCGCTCCGGGCGTCGAGGTCAACGAGCTGGGCAAGCACGAGTTCGGCGCCGGGCCGGTCATCGAGCGCGGCTCGATCCTGCATCCGGCGGTGTTCGAGCTGCTGCACGAGGCGGCCGAGCGCGAGGACATCGCGTTCACCGTCCAGGCGTCTGCGCGCGGAACGGGCACCGACGCCGACGCGATCCACCTCACGCGCGCCGGCATCCCCACCGGCGGCGTCTCGATCGCGCTGCGCTACATGCACTCGCCGGTCGAGATGGTGCAGCTCGGCGACGTCGAGGCCTGCGCCCGGCTCATCGCCGCGTTCGCGCAGTCGCTCAGCGCACAGACCACGTTCGATCGCATGTAGGCGCGACGTGCTGCTGCTCTTCGACATCGACGGCACGCTGCTGCTCAAGGCCGCCGACGAGCACCGCGACGCGATGCACGAGGCGCTGCGCGTCGTGCACGGAATCGACAAGCCGGTGCGCAGCTCGCTCGCCGTCGCCGGTCGCACCGATTTCGACATCATGCGCGACATCCTGGTGTGCAGCGGCGTGTCCGCCGAGCGCATCGAGGCGCGCGCCGACGACGTGCGGATCGCGGCGTGCGAGGCCTACGCGCGGCTCGTGCCCGACGACCTGTCGCACCGCGTCGCGCCCGGCATGCATGACCTGCTCGCCGAGCTGGCCGACCGCGACGACACCGTGCTCGCGCTCGTCACCGGCAACTTCGAGCCGATCGCGCGGATGAAGCTGCGCAGCGCCGGCCTCGGGGAGTTCTTTCCCAGCGGCCAGGGTGGCTTCGGCTCCGACCACGAGGACCGCTCCCAGCTGCCGGCGATCGCGCGCCGGCGCGCCGGCGACGGAGACGGCGCGTCGTGGCCGCGCGAGCGGACGATCGTCATCGGCGACACCCCGCGCGACATCGCCTGCGCACGCGCCGACGGCGTCCGCGTGGTGGGGATCGCGACGGGGCCCTTCCCGGCCCGGGAGCTCACCGCGGCCGACGCGGTCGCGCGCGACGCGCGCGAGCTCGGCGCCGTGCTGCGCCCGCTGCTCTAGCGGGGGTGAAGCCCTTCTCGAGGTACTCGTCGCCGTCGTCGGCGAGCACGACCATCCGCTGGTGCCAGTCGAGGCTGTCGCCGTACAGCCACTGCAGCCGGCGGCGGAACGGCTCGGCTGACCAGGCCCACGGGCACGCCGGGTCCGTGAACTCCGTGACGCGGACGTCGGCGCCGTTCACGTACGCGTCAGGCGCTTGTACGTGATGCGGTGCGGTCGGTCGGCCTCGTCGCCGAGCAGCTCGCGGCGGTGCTCTTCGTAGGCCTCGAAGTTGCCCTCGAACCACGTCACCTGCGAGTCGCCCTCGAAGGCCAGCACGTGCGTCGCGACGCGGTCCAAGAACCAGCGATCGTGGGAGATCACGACCGCGCAGCCCGCGAACGACAGCAGCGCCTCCTCAAGCGCGCGCAGCGTGTCGACGTCGAGGTCGTTCGTCGGCTCGTCGAGCAAGAGGACGTTGCCGCCGGTCTTCAGCAGCTTCGCGAGATGCAGGCGGTTGCGCTCCCCACCGGAGAGCTTGCCGGTCTTCTTCTGCTGATCGGAGCCCTTGAAGTTCCACGACGAGCAGTAGGCGCGCGAGTTCATCGTCCGGTCGCCGACCTTGATCTGGTCCATGCCGCCGGAGATCTCCTCCCAGACGGACTTGTCGTCATCGAGCGCGTCGC
>JALZJA010000232.1 GCA_030860005.1 Actinomycetota bacterium | reverse complement strand
GGCGTGATGGGCGCCGCCGGGCTGATCGCCGCGCTCGCCGGCCGCCCGTCCTCGCGCTGGTATGCGCTGCTGCTCGCCGTGGCGCTCACGCTCGCGTGGAACCCGCGGGCGGCCGAGGATCCGGGCTGGCAGCTGAGCTTCGCGGCGGTCGTGGCGCTGCTGGCGCTCGTGGCGTCGCTGTCGACGCGGCTGCGGCGAGGCGGGCTTCCGCGCGGTCTTGCCGAGGCGACCGCCGTGACGGCCGCGGCGACGCTCGGGACAGCGCCGCTCATCGCGCTGCATTTCGAGCGCCTCTCGCTCGTGTCGCTACCGGTGAACGTGCTCGCCGCGCCCGCTGTCGCCGTGGTCATGTGGCTCGGCACGATCGCCGGGGCGCTCGGTCAGCTCGCGCCCGGCCTGGCCGCGCCGGTTGCGGCGGCCATGGCGATGCCGCTCGGCTACCTGACGTGGCTCGCCGATCGCGCGGCGACGATGCCGTTCGCCGAGCTGGCCGTCCCGTCGATCGGCCCGCTGACGCTGCTCGCGCTGTACGGCGGCGTCGGTGCCGCGATCCTCGTGTGGCGCCGCCGCCGGCCAGCGACCGATCCGGACGCGGGTGGTGCGCCGCTCCGTCCCCGCCGCCGGGCCGCGATCGCGGGGCTCGCGGCGATCGGTGCCGCGACGCTCCTGGCGACCGCGCACTCCACCGGGCCCCCGCGCGATCTCACGATCTCCTTCCTCGACATCGGTCAGGGCGACGCGACGCTGATCCAGCACGGCCGCGCGACCGTGCTCGTCGACACCGGCCCGCCGGGCAGCCCGCTCCTGTCGCACCTGCGCGAGGCAGGCGTGCGGCGCGTCGACGTGCTCGTCCTGACGCACGACGCGCTCGACCACGTCGGCGCCGCCCCGGAGCTGCTGAGCGCGATCCCCGTCGGGCTCGTGCTCGACGGGGAGGAGGCGGGAGCGGTCCGGCTCGCGGCCCGCCACCGCGTCCGCCGGATCCCGTCCGATGCCGGCCAGGTCCTGCGCAGCGGGCCGATCGAGCTACGGGTCCTGTGGCCGCGCCGCGACCCGCCCGCTGCTCCCGGTGCCGAGCCCAACGACCGCGCCACCGTTCTGCACGTCCGCGACGGCGACTTCGATCTCCTGCTGACAGCGGACGCCGAGTCCAACGTGACCGCGACGCTCGACCTGCCCGTCGTGGAGGCGCTGAAGGTTGCCCACCACGGCAGCGACGACCCCGGCCTGCCGGGCCTGCTCGCCCGCCTGCGCCCGCACGTCGCAGTCATCCCCGTCGGATCCCGCAACAGCTACGGTCATCCGACTCCGGCGACGCTCGCCGCGCTGCGCGACGTCCCCACGCTGCGCCGCACCGACCGCCACGGGACCGTGCGGCTGCGCCTCCGCGACGCCCGGATGACCGTCGAGCCGGCACGGTGAAGCGCCGCCCGCCGCGGCGCCTACACTCGCTCTCCCGGTGCCCGAGTTCAAGCCCGCCTACCTCATCCACGGCGACGATCACGGCCGCGTCGGCGAGCGGCGCGCGAGCCTGCGCGCGGTCGCCGAGAGCGAGTCGGGATCGGGTGGCGTGGAGGGCTTCGAGGGCGACGCCGCGACGCCCGAGAACGTCGCCGCCGCGCTGGCGTCGATGACGTTCGCGATCGGCCGGCGCTTTCTCATCGTCGACGGGGTCGAGCGCTGGAAGGACGCCGACGTCAAGGCGCACATCGCCCCTGCGCTCGAGACGATCGCGCCGGCGACGACGATTGCCTTCTTTGGCCGCGACGAGGGCCGCGCGAAGACGAGCCCCGCGCTCGCCGAGGCTGTCGCGCGTGCCGGCGGCAGCGTCGCCGAGGAGCGCACGCTGAAGGCCAGGGAGCTGCCGCGCTGGCTGCGGGCGGAGGCCGGCAAGCTCGGGGTGGAGCTCGATCAGCAAGGCGCGCAGGCGCTCGTGAGCCAGGTCGGCGAGCGCCAGCAGCGGCTTGTGCGCGAGGTCGAGAAGCTTGCGATCGAGCTCGGGCCCGGCGCGAGGATCGGCGCCGAGGAGGTCGAGGCGGCCGCGGCCCACTCGTCCGAGCGGCAGGTGTGGGGTCTGGTCGACGCGCTCGTCGCCGGCGACGGCCCCGCTGCCACGCGCGCATACGTCGAGCTTCAGGCGCAGGGCGAGTCGGTGACGCGGCTCGTCGGTCTGCTCGCCCGCCGCGTCCGCGATGTGCTCGCGATCGTGCTGCAGCTCGAGGCGGGGGCGGCGCCGGGCGAGATCAAGAAGAGCGTCAAGGCAAGCCCGTGGGCGGCCGACCGCCGGATCGCCGAGGCTCGCCGCTCAGACCCCGACCGGTTGCGCCGCGCGCTCGAGGCGCTCGCCGACCTCGAGCTCGCCACCCACGGCGACACGGAACTCGGCGACAGCACCGAGGCGGTGCGGGCGATCGCGCGGATGACGGCGTGATGTCGGCCGTAGCTTCGCGCGGTTGACGAACTGGATCGGTAGCGCGGCCTCAGCGGGCAGGTCGGCCGTGGCACGAGGTGAGAGTGACGCTCCCGTCGAATTGCCGCACTCTTCCGCGGGGGAACCCAGCCGTGGGGGGTCGTGGCGAACACGGGGGCGCATAGCGCACCTCGCGCGACACGATGCCCATCCCGGCGCCGGTCAGCGGGCGGTCGTGTCGCCTATGCCGCGCCATAGGCAGCAACTTCGACAGGACCGCGGCGCGCCTGCGAACAGTGCCGCTCGTCGCGCACTACGGCACCGCTGCCGCTGTGTGGAAAGCAGCACTACCCCGGTTCGCGCGCGTGCTGCTAGCTCCCGCCCTCCGAAGCGTCCTCCTCCCATTCGTCCTTCTGTGCAGCCTCGTCCTGCTCGCCGAACTCGGGAACCGGCTCAAGCGGATCGTCGGACTGCTCGACAGGCTCGATTTCCTCTGGTACCTGCTCCTCTTCGTTCACCATGCCTCCAGACGCTCGGGAGCGCTTGAGCGTAGCGGCGGAGCGTGCTCGAGCCACGAATCGGAATCCCGCCCACCGGTCCCTGCCGCTGTTGTGGACGATCAGCACTGTCGGCCCGGTCGAAGCAATAGTGGCGTCAAGGACGACGCGCCAACTGCAAATGGAGGAACGCGCACGTGACCCGCAGCGTCCAGGAAGAGTGCGGGTCGTCGCGCGATCCGGCAGCATCGGCATCCGGTTCCCGACAGGACGGTGCTGCGTAGGATCAGGTGATGGAGGCGATCGACCACTTGGACCTCGTGGTCGGCTCGCTGGAACGCGGTCTGGCGTTCTACGCGGGCCTGCTCAACCCGTTGGGCTACGTGCATCAGGGCGAGATCGTGGGTGAGCGAGGTGAGCGCGTGGTGTACCTGAGCCGCCACGGCGGCGGCGGGTCGTTGAGCGTCCGCGAGCGCCAATCTGACGCCCGTGCAACGCCGTACGACCGCTATGGCATCGGCATTCATCACATCGCCTTTGCGGCCAGCAGCCGGGCCATCGTTGACAACGTCGCCGACTGGGCGCGCGAGCACCAAGCAACGATCGAAAGCGGCCCGAGGGAGTACGACTACACGCCGGGCTACTACGCGGTGTTCCTCTATGACCCCGACGGGTTGAAGCTTGAGATCGTCCACCGGCCGAGCGAACGGGACCTCACCAGCCGCGTCCACGAGCTCACCGCACGCCTTGAACGGCTGGAGTCCGCGGCGGCCGCACCGGAGTCCGACGCTGTGTCCTGACCCAAAACGGGCGGCCGCTGCAGCTGCCACCGGACAGTGCTGGATCTCGCGCTTTGCGACAGCGCCGGCGAAGTGCAGCTTTCGCGTGACGGCCTCAGTCGTGAACCCAGCCGCGAAGGGATCTCACCCAGTTTTCGCGGTCGGCTGCGGGCAGCTCATCCGCACCCGTCAGG
>JALZJA010000230.1 GCA_030860005.1 Actinomycetota bacterium | reverse complement strand
GCGCATGGCTCGATGCGCTGGGCCGCATCGCCTACCAGGCACGGCGCATGTCCGAGCACGTCGACATCCTCGATTTTCGCGGAGCGCTTCCGGAGGCCGATGCCTCGGCGGTTCCGCGCCTCGGAACAAGCGCGCTCGGCGCCCGCGATCTCCTGCTGGCACGGTTGAACGCACCGCAGAACCCCGCGACGCGTCGCCATGCGACGCTCGCGCAGATCTCCTAGCACCGTTTCCGTCGGCTCGCTTGACAGCCTCGGTGCTGTTTGCTGGGGTGCGCGAGACACGGGAACGGCGCGCGCGGGCGGCCAGCGCCGATATAGACAATCGACTCCGGTGGCGGAGCAGGAGGTAGAAGCAGCATGTCTCACCGTGTGATTGTGCCCGCGACGTTCGTCGCGGTGGCGGTGCCGAACGCAGTGGTCAAGGTCGTCGCAAAGATCGGCAAGGCCGCGCTCACGAAGGTCGTGAGGCGACTGAGGGCGGCCACGGTCAAGGTCAGGCACAAGAAGGTCGACGTGCGCGTGAAGGTAGGGTGCGTATGGGGGGTGGTGCCGTATCCGTCCGTCGGGGTCTACACGCCCTGACGGCGAGATGACCGCGGGGGCGCAACCTCACGCTGGCCCGCGGTTGCGGCGGATGGGCTCATGGGCGTCATGGGGACGCGAGCGCAGAGCGCTCGTCGTCCTGAGGATCGCCACCTGGCTCGGCCTCGGCACGCTCGCGGCGATCGCGATCGTCCTCGAGGACGAGCGGGTCCTGCTGCCTGCGCTGGCGTTGCTGCCGCTCGACTGGTGGGTCTCCGGGCGGCTGAGCGAGGCGGAGTACGCCGAGGGCACCCTCGCGGACATCGACGACACGGAGCTCACCGCCGCAGAGCGCGAACTGCTCGGCGAGCTCGATGCCAGCGGTGGCGATCGCGCGGCCAACCTGCTCATCGTGCGCAAGTGGCTCGAGGGCGACGATGTGCTGCGTCGTTACGAGTATCCGACGCGCGAGTTGCTGGCGTTGCGCAGCGCGTCCGAGGCGATCGAGCTGCTCGGAGCCGCGATCATCCTGCTGACCACGCCGGCCGTCGCCGGCGTCGTGATCGGCCTCCTGCTCCTGCTGCTCGGCGGGCGCACGGGAGCCGGGCTCGCGCGCGCGGTGCTCGGCGACCGCCTGTACCGCACCCCCGTAGGCGACGAGGTCCGCACCCGTTGGCTCAAGCGCGAGAGCAGCCTTGTCGTGGGCGCCGCTGTGCTGCTGCTGGCGGTCGCGGCTCAGCGACTTCTGCTGTGACCCGAGCGTCGCGCCGCCGTCCGGCGTGGCAGCTACCGTCTGGAGTGGATGACGCTCGTGCCCGGTGACCCGCTCGCCCACCGCGCCCTCGAGTCACTCCTGCGCGCCGAGGCGTCGGTCAGACGCCGGCTCAGCGCCGACCTCGAACGCGAGGGACTGTCGGCGACAGGCTTCTCGGTGCTCGTCATCCTTACCACCGCCGGCGGTGAGCTCGAGCTGCGGATCCTGCGTGCGCGCCTGCGCACCTCGAAGGCCAACGCGACGGAGGTCGTGACGACGCTCGAGCAGCGTGCGCTCGTCACGCGCCGCCGGCTCTCGAGTGACCGCCGTGCCGCGGCCGTGGAGATCACGCCGCTCGGCAGCGAGATCGTCGACCGGCTGTTCCCCGAGCACAGCGAGCGGGTGGCGGCGGCGTTTGCTGTGCTCGACGAGGGCGAGAAGCGCTCACTCGCCCACATCTGCCGCAAGCTCGCCGCCTGACTGACGGAGCCAGCGCCGCGCCTGAAGCCACCCGCCGGCGGGGTCCGTGCGAAGCACTGTCCCCCTTCGGCGTGCGGCTTCAGCCACGACGCTGGCTCCGTCAGTACCGCGCCGGAGGCCGTGCGAGCGGGCGCTTCCTACACTTGCTCGTCATGGCGCGCCGCCCGGTCGATCCGCAGCAGTTCTTTCCCGAGCTCGAGGAGCGGGTGCTCGAGCGCTGGCGCGAGCGCGACGTCTTTGCGGAGTCGCTGCGGCGCCGGCAGGGCGCGGAGCCGTGGATCTTCTGGGAGGGGCCGCCGACGGCCAACGGCCGGCCGGGCGTGCACCACGTCCTCAGCCGCGCCTTCAAGGACATCTTCCCGCGCTTCAAGACGATGCGCGGCCACCTCGTCGAGCGCCGGGGCGGCTGGGACTGTCACGGCCTGCCAGTCGAGATCGCGGTGGAGAAGCAGCTTGGCATCTCCTCCAAGGAGCAGATCGAGGAGTACGGCATCGCCGAGTTCAACGCGCAGTGCCGCGCCTCGGTGTTCACGTTCCTCGAGGACTGGAACGCGCTGACCGAGCGGATCGGCTTCTGGCTTGACCTCGACGATGCCTATCGCACGCTTGATCCCGACTACATCGACTCGGTCTGGTGGGCGCTCAAGCAGATCGCCGACCAGGGCCTGCTCTACGAGGGCTACAAGGTCGTGCCCTACTGCCCGCGCTGCGGCACGGCGCTCTCGAGCCACGAGCTCGCGGTCGGCTATCAGGATGTCGTCGACCCATCGGTCTACGTGCGCTTCGAGGTCGCCCAGGACGGCGGTCCGCTGCAGGCCGGCGACGAGCTGCTCGTCTGGACGACGACGCCGTGGACGCTCGTCTCCAACGCGGCCGTCGCCGTCGACCCCGAACTGACCTACGTGCGCGCGAAGACCGGCACGCTGGACGCGCCGGTCGTGCTCGCCGAGTCGCTCGTCGAGCATGTGCTCGGCGAGGGCGTGCAGGTCCTCGAGCGCTTCCCGGGGGCCGCGCTGGACGGCGTGCGCTACACGGCGCCGTTCCCGTTTCTCGGACCCGAGGAGTACGGCGAGCGCGGGCACACCGTGCTGCTCGGCGACTTCGTCACCGCCGACGATGGCACGGGACTCGTCCACACCGCCATCGCCTTCGGCGAGGACGACTTCCGTCTCGGCGCCCAGTACGGGCTGAACGTCGTCAACCCCGTGCGCCTCGACGGCACCTACGACGAGCGCATCGGCCCCTACGCGGGGCGCTTCGTCAAGGACGCCGACCGCGACCTCGTCGAGGACCTG
>JALZJA010000226.1 GCA_030860005.1 Actinomycetota bacterium | reverse complement strand
TCCAACCGGCCCCCGGGACCGGACGTCCTCACTGCCGAGCCACGGCGTGCGGCCCGCGTCGAGCGCCTCGGAGCTACGGCGACCTGCGAGCCCCGACGCGCGCTACGAACTCTGGCGACCGGCCCTGGCCAAGACCGCCTGCGCCCGCCTCTAGACGCTTAGGAGTGCTGACACCGCGCGCTCAGGCGCTGAGCTCGTCGAGCGACCCGCGTCGGTCGAGACCGAGCGTGGCCGATCAGCAGGTCGGACACGCCTGGACTGTGTCCCCGTAAGCCGGACGACCGGTGGGCACTTCACCGGGCGGGTGTTGCGAGGACCGCGAGAACCCAAGGATCGGCTTGCGGGACGGGATTGACTCCCTCCCGCCAGGACCACCGAGTGCGGCGGCAGGCCATTGCTTCGAATGCGGCTGAGAGCGAGGTCATCGACAGCAGGCCAGGCGACGTCATGCGAGGGCCTCGTCCTCGACGTGCCCCAAGAAGGCTGTGACGAACGCGCGACGGGAGTCTTCGATGTCGAAGTTCCTGTCCTGAGTGCCACGGTGCACGATCTCGTTGCGGGCGAGGTAGACCCGCAAGAACGCGTTAGCGTGCTTCTCTCCCTCGCGACCGGCGAGCCGCCTGATCGCTGCGCGTATCCGCTTTGACGTCTCACCCTTCGCGGGGTTGTGGAGCAGCAGCTCGAACGCTGTTGCGAGTGTGGTGGTGTCCATCCATCGCCGCCCCGAGAAGGACCGCTGGAAGTAGACCAGAGCCTCGAACCACCGTCGATTGCGCCGTGCCTCGTCGCTGTCATCTTTGGGGTCGAAGCCGGCTTGCAAGTAGGCGCGGTAGACGGCTCTGACTGCACGTGCGATGCGGCCAGCATCGTGTCTGTTGTTAGCCCAGTAGCCGGAGTCGAGGTCGATGCGCAACTCGCTCATCGCAACCAGGTCCGGCCGCGCGCGATGGATAGGCACGCAATCGCCGGCTAGCTCCTCGCCGGGTGCGCGACCCGGCGACAGCACGAGGTAGTGCTCGATGTCGAGGGTCTGTTGGTTGTTGATGACGTAGGTGCTCAGCGATGCGCGCTCGCCGCCCGCGCCGGCAGCCGGTTGTTGCGCGGCGAGCATCGAAACGAACACTGTTGCTGCCTGTAGGCGCGTGAGAAGGAGGGCTTCGTTCCCGTAGTAGGTCCCTGCTGCCTCAGCAACACGCACGACGAGGAGCGGGTTGCTCTCCAGCCATCGCGCTTGGCGTGATCGGCGCCAGTGCTCGATGGACTCGCGGCGGACGCTGCCCCGGACGCCGAAGTCTGCGCGAACCCGTTCAAGGAAGTCCATGGTCGCGGCCAGGGAGTTGGTCTGCGGGGTGATTGCGAGACCCCAGTCAGCGTCGATGAGCTCGACGCCGGTCCGATCAAGTAGCGAGCGCAAGTCGTCGGTGGTGAGCCCGAGCGAGTGGACCCCGAATACGAGCAGGCCGGCCTCGCCGACGCGGGCGTCCCGCAACGCCTCGAGGATGAGCTGCACCACCGGAGTTCCGCTGGTGGCCTTCACGGCCTCGAATAACAGGTGGTCGACGATCTCGACGGCGACCAGCAACTCTCGCCCCCAGAGTACGTCCGCGATCGCATTGCGGATCGGCAGCATCGCGTCCGCCAGCTCCCGAGCGTCGGGAGAGTCCAGCGTCGTGATCGCTAGGTCTTCCAGGTCGATGTACTGCGCGAGCCGGGCGGCGTCCGCCCGCAACGCCATCGCGGCGTCGCCGACCGTCTGATTGGGCCCGATCTCGACTTCCCCGATCTCGCGCTCAAGTTCGTCTATGTCCGGGAAGACGCTGCCCGGCTTGTCGGCTTCGCCAGTGGCCATGTGCGCATCGTCAATGACGCGGCAAACGAGTGCGCCGGTCGATCCGCGTAGCTCACGCTCGGTCGTTACGCAGTCGTTTAGGGGTCTCTCGTCCCATGTGCACTAGCGCAGCTCACCCTCTACGGCCTTGTGATGATTGGAGGTACGCAGCGTGCACATCTGGAGGGGCGATTGCACGACGCTCGAGGCGGGCGCCGAGCGGAAGCGCTGGGCTGTGTGCTGCGGACAGCCGCACACGCTGACACGCCGTCCAATGGGGGTGCAGAGATCGTTCGGGGCAGTACGACATGGCGCCGCCCCAGGCACGAAACCGCGCCGAAGGATCATCGCGCCCGCTACCGCTTCGCGCGAGCAGCGCTCCCGGTTCGCACGACAACGGAGCGCCGGCCGTGCTCGCGCAGCCGCTCGCCCCACGCGCCCGCGTGCGCCGACCCGTCATCAATTCGCCGTAGCGGTCGGCGGCCTCGCGCGCCACATCGTGGAGCCGAGCCAGATCCACGCAATCGCGAAGAGCACGAGCGGGATCTCGAGGAGACGTTCGTGTATCGCGGAGAGCGCTCCGCCGGCCAGCAACGCGGGAAGGAAGAACAAGCCCATCCACAACGGCACCGCCGTCCAGCCACCGTGCCGTGCTCGCCGACCGGCGAGTCCCAGCAGCACGAGCGCGGCCAGAAGGCAGAGCGCGGCCGCCATTTGAACGGCGGACAGCAGGGCGAACTCCTCACCATCAGGTGCGAGCGTGGGGTCGGCGGCCCGCGCTACGCCGGCCCCCAACATCAGAGCCATGGCGAGCACGGCCGCACCCGCTCCCGCCTTCGCTCGCGCATCGACTCCGCCGAGCGCGGCATACAGTCCGAGAAGACCGAGCGCGAACAGCGGAGGCCCGAGCTCGAAGGCGACGGGCGGCTGATCCCCCGTCATCAAGATCGCGCTTCCTTTCACGACCCAGGCGAGTCCGCCGACGATCGCGGCTAAAGCGCCGAGGCGGACCACCCGATCCGCGCCCCCGTGTGTCGATCGCGCACCCGGCACGGGTGCAGTATCGCTCTGCGATGAGGATCCGACTCGGCTCCCGCGCGGCTACGGCTTTGGACGGCACGGGGTAGAGCAGCCAGTGCTTCTCCTTTGCGCGACCGGCGACAGCGTGGCGCCGCCGGGATCACACGAATGCCCCGGGGCGCCGGATGTGGAGCCGCGCCTACTCTCTTCCGCGGGCGGAAATTCTGTGCGGAGGCGTCCGCAGCCCGGCCCGTCGCCGGTCAGAGGTCCAGTGGCCTTGATGGTGAAGACGTGCTTGGGGTCGTGCGCCACCGCGCGGGCGATGAGGTCCGGCACGTAGGGATCGAGCGGCTCGTCGCCTAGCTTGGGATCGGGCTTGAGGTCGATGACAAAGACGCCCCGATTGCGCAGGCGCACGAGCTGC
>JALZJA010000207.1 GCA_030860005.1 Actinomycetota bacterium | reverse complement strand
TGAAACCCCGGGATGCCGGCGCCGCCAGGCAAGGACGCAGGATCGAAGGTGTGGCCGTGCCACATCGAGATCCGAGGACGCCGCCCTGGCGGTGATCGGCGCCCGAGGTTTCGGGTGCAACGTTTGTGGGTGGCCCACTAGCTAGTGCTGTGAAGGCGCTCGTCCAGCGCGTTCGGCGCGCTGCGGTGCGCGTCGACGGCGAGCTGATGTCGGAGATCGGCCCCGGCCTGCTCGTGCTGCTCGGCGTCACCCATGACGACGACGAGGCGCGCGCCGACAAGCTCGCCGACAAGGTCCGGGCGCTGCGCGTGTTCCCGGATGCGGACGGGCGCATGAATGAGCCGCTCGGCAACCGCGAGGTCCTCGTCATCAGCCAGTTCACGCTGTACGGGGACACGCGCAGGGGCAACCGCCCGTCCTATGTGGCGGCCGCTCCCGGCGCGATCGCCGAGCCGCTGTACGAGCGCTTCCGCGCGCGGCTGGGCGCCAAGGGCGGTGTCTTCGCCGCGCACATGGATGTCGCGCTCATCAACGACGGGCCGGTGACGCTGCTGCTCGAGCTCTGAGCCGAAGCGGGCTCACCGGCCGCCGGGCAGTGGAGTGCGGCGTCGTAGACTCCGCCGCGATGCCCGTCGAGCCACGCTTCGTCTGCCGCTTCGTCGCCGAGCCGCCACAGGACCCGCTCCCCTCCGGCCGCTGGGCATCGACGCTGACGCGCCACTTCCTCGGCGCCTGCGATGCGATCGATCCCGCCGAGGACGACCTCGGCGAGCCCGGTGAGATCACCTTCTACCCGGACCGCACGTGGCACGGGCGCACGTTCGTGCCGGCGACGACGACGACGTCGACCGGCTTCGAGCTCTTCGGCTACGTCGCGTTTCGCCCCGGGACCGACGACCAGGAACCGAGCGAGTTCTCGTCCGTCGCCGCCGCCACCGACGACACCGCCGACGCCAACCCGCACTGGCAGCTCGATCTCTCCGAGGAGGTTGTGGGCGTATGGCGCGGCGAGAAGGGTAACCGCGCCGACATGACGCTCGTCTGGGGACGTCCGCTCGTGGGCGGCGGCACGATCGTGACCGCCGAGCTCGCGGATCTCGCGGTCGATCAGTGCGCGCTCGCCGAGGGGCGGTTCACGCTCCTGGCGCCCGACAACTACCGCCAGGACACGCTCGACGTGAAGCTCTTCGACAAGCGCGGCTCGAAGATCGCCCAGGAGTCGCTGTACGAGGACGACGACGAAGCAAGCGCGGGCCATGACGCGGGTGACGACGGGCCCTCCCGCGAGACCGCGCCGTAGCCCGGTGGACCTCGAGCAGGCGATCCGCACCCGCAGGACGCACAAGGCCTACGCCCCCGGGCCGGTCGACCGCGACACCCTGGACGAGTTGTTCGAGCTCGCCCGCTGGGCGCCGAACCACCATCTCACGAACCCGTGGCGCTTTCGCGTCATCGGACCGCAGGCGCTCGAGCGACTGAAGCAGGCGACCGGCGACCCGATCGCGGCGGCGAAGCTCGATCGCGCCCCGACGCTCGTCGTCGTCTCGGTCGTGACGACCCCGAACGACCCGGTCACCGACGAGGAGGACACCTGCGCGGGGGCCGTCGCGGCCTACGTTGTGCTGCTCGCCGCGCACGGTCGCGGGCTCGCGGGTTACTGGCGCACCCCGGGCATCCTGCGCGTCCCCGAAGGACGTGCCGCGGTGTCGGTCCCCGAGGACGAGCGCATCCTCGGGATGCTGCATCTCGGCTATCCGTGCCAGGAGCAGCGCGTGCCCGAGCGAGCGCCGTTGAAGGACGTCGCGTCGTACCTCGACTAGCGCGAAAGCGCCGCACCGGATCGCAATCTGGCAGCGGTCGCCGCCGTCGTTGCCGACTAGTAAGCTGGCACGCGCTGACGAGCGGCGCGACCACCCCATGCGGCGCCACAGCAAGAGGAGGCGGGAATGCAAAGGATGCTCCGAGGCTTGGGGCATATCGTGTGCGCGTGCCTAGCCGTGGGGCTTGTCGCTTGCGGCGGCGACGACGACGGCAAGGCCAAGAGTCGCACGATCAGCGCTGCGTTGACGTCGTTTCCCGACTCGCTCGACCCGGCACTCGCGAGCGACACCGATGCGTGGCAGGCGCTGTGGCTCGTGTACACGCCGCTGCTGACCTATGCCCACGCCGAGGGTGCCGCCGGCTCGGAGCTCCTTCCGGGCCTCGCGGCGGCGCTGCCGCAGATCTCAGCCGACGGAAGGACCTACCGCCTCACGCTGCGCGACGGCGTGAAGTTCTCCGACGGCCGCGCTGTCAAGGCCTCGGACTTCGAGCACACGGTCAAGCGGATCCTCAACCTCGAGTCGGTCGGTACGTCCTATTTTCAGGGGATCGTCGGCGCTGAGGAGTACCTCGAGGCAGGCAAGTCGCGCGCCGACATCTCGGGGATCGACACGGACGATCGCACCGGGGCGATCACGATCCGCCTCACCGAGCCGGACGGCTCGTTCTCCAACATCCTGGCGATGAACTTCGGCGGCATCGTGCCCCAGGACACGCCGTTTGAGAACCAGACGAAGCGTCCGCCGCCCGGCGTCGGGCCGTTCAAGCTCGCCAATGTGCGCGTGAACCGCGGCTACGACCTCGTCAAGACGGCCGGCTTCGAGCTGGCGGGTATCCCGCAGGCCAAGGTCGACCGGGTCTCGGTCAGCGTCATCAAGAACCGCGGTCGCCAGACGCAGAGCACGATCCGCAACGACCTGGACTACATGACCGATCCGCCCGCGCCTGACCAGATCAGCTCCGTGCGCGACCGCTTCGAGGGCAAGCGCTACAAGGAGTTCGTCACGAACTCGACGTACTTCTTCTTCCTCAACCACCGCACGGCGCCGTTTGACAAGAAGGCCGTACGCCAAGCCGTCAACTACGCGCTTGACGAGCGCGCGCTCGCGCGGGTGTACGGGGGGCTGTTCGAGCCGGGCTGCAACTTCCTGCCGCCGGGCATGAAGGGCTTTGAGAAGATCGAGCCGTGCCCGTACGGCGACCCGGAAGGACCGCCGAACCTCGCCCGCGCCCGGCAGCTCATCACGCAGGCGGGCGTGGAGGACAAGACGGTCCGCGTCTACGGCACCGACGAGCCCGAGCCCAAGGCGGCCGTCGAGTACCTCGCCGATGTCCTGACCCAGATCGGCCTGAACGCCAAGCCGCGGATCGTCGCGGGCGAGGCCTACTACGAACAGGTGGGCGCCACGAAGACGAAGGCGCAGGCCGGCTTCGCCAACTACTTCCAGGACTACCCGCGGCCGTCGAGCTTCTTCACGCTCGTCGACGGCGCCTCGATCCAGCCGGCGAACAGCCCGAACTTCGGCAACGTCGACGACCCTCAGATCAATGCCGCGATCGCGCGCGCCAACCGTAACCCGGACGTCGACGCCGTCGCGGACGACTATGCCGCCATCGACAAGCGGCTGCTCGACGAGGCCCACCTCGCTCCGTATGGCAACCGCAAGCTCAGCGTGTTCGTCTCGGATCGGATCAACTTCGAGGACTGCACCGTGTGGCACCCGGTCTACAACCTCGACTACGCCAGCCTGTGCCTGAAGTAGCCGGCTGAAGCCAAGGCGGTGGTCGCCGACGAGCGGCAGGTGAGCGGCACGGCCGCGGGCCTCGCCCCGTGGCAGCTTTCCGTGGGCCGTCTGCGGCGCAACCGTTCGGCGCTCGGATTCGGCGCGCTGTTCGTCGTGCTCGTCGTGCTCGCGCTCGCGGCGCCGCTGTGGGCGCAGATCGCCGGTACCGGAGGGCCGTCGCGCAACCACCTCACCGACACGATCGCGATCGACGGGACGAGGCGGAACGTCGTCTCCGACGATCGCATCCCGATCGGGCCGACGTGGCGACCGAAGTACTTTCTCGGCGCCGACGGCAACGGGCGCGACGTCGCCGTGCGACTGCTCTACGGCGCACGCAACTCGCTGTTCATCGGGGTGGCCGCCGCGGTCTTGAGCATCCTGCTGGCGGTCACGCTCGGGCTGCTCGCCGGCTACCTCCGCGGCTGGGTCGACGCACTCATCTCGCGCAGTCTCGACGTCGTGTGGGCGTTCCCGGTGCTGCTGCTCGGGATCGCGCTCGGCGTGTCGCTGTCAGCCGACGGCCTGCAGCTCGGGCCGCTGAGCATCGCCGGCGACTCGAAGTGGATCCCGACGCTCATCATCGCCGTCGTAAGCGCCGTCTACCTCGCCCGTCCGATCCGCGGCCTGGTGCTGTCGCTGCGCGAGCAGGAGTTCGTCGAGGCCGCGCGCGCCCAGGGCGCCGGGCCGCTGCGGATCATGCTCGGCGAGCTGCTGCCCAACCTCGCGTCGACGATCCTCGTCTTCGTCCCGCTGCTCGTCGCCAACGCGATCCTGCTCGAGGGGGCGCTGTCATTCCTCGGTGCGGGCGTGAAGGCGCCGGACCCGTCGTGGGGCACGATGCTGTCCGACGGCATCGCGCTGCTGACCAGCGCGCCGCACCTCACGATCGTGCCGGGGATCATGCTCGTGCTGACCGTCCTCGCGCTCAACGTCCTGGGCGACGGGCTGCGCGAGGCGCTCGATCCGCGGGCGCAGATCCGCTTGGAGCACTAGTGGGTCTTCTCGTGAGTCTGGGCCTGAAACGGCGGGATGCGGGCGCCGTCAGGCAAGGACGCAGGGAGCGTGCAATGGCAGGGCCATTGGCGCGACCGAGGACGCCGCCTGACGGTGATCCGCGCCCGACGTTTCAGGTCAAGACTTGGGAGAAGGCTCACTAGATGGCGCGCTTCGTCCTGCGCCGCCTGGTCGGCATGCTTCTCGTGCTGCTCGCCGTGTCGGTGCTGACGTTCTTGATCTTCAACGTCATCCCGAACGGCGCGCCCGAGGACCGCATGGCGGGCCGCAGCTCGACGCCCGAGCAGATCGCCGCGATCCGTCGCGAGTGGGGCTTCGACAAGCCGGTGTACGTCCAGTACGCGCGGACGATGAAGAAGATCTTCACCGGCGACGTCGTCTCCTACGCAGACGGCACGGACGTCGTCGACGAGATCAAGCGCGGCGCACCGCGGACGTTCGCGCTGGCGATCGGCGCGGCGATCCTCTGGCTCACGGCCGGCATCGCGCTCGGGCTCTACGGCGCCGCGCGCGCCGGGCGCTTCTCCGATCGCCTCATCACGGTCCTCGCCCTCGTCGGCATCTCCATGCCCGTCTTCTGGCTCGGCGCCCTGGCGAGCCACTACCTCGGCTTCGAGCTTCAGATCTTCCCCGACGGCGGCTATGCGGAGATCAGCGAGGAAGGGTTGCTCGTCTGGCTCTGGCACATGATCCTGCCGTGGTGCGTGCTCGCGGTGGTGTTCATCGGCGTGTACTCGCGCGTCGTGCGCTCGGGCGCGCTGGACGCGATGAACGACGACTACGTGCGGGCGGCGCGCGCGAAGGGGCTGAGCGAGCGCCACGTGATGACGCGCCA
>JALZJA010000165.1 GCA_030860005.1 Actinomycetota bacterium | reverse complement strand
CTCGCCGCCGGCCCGAGGTCCATCGGCCTGGCCCGCCGCTGCGGGCTGTGCAGCATGTCGAAGCACACGTTGCTCGCGATGCGATACAGCCACGACTTCAGCGCCGCGCGCGCCTGGAGGCCACCGGCAGCCCCCCACGCCCGCACGATCGTCTCCTGCACCGCGTCCTCGGCCTCCGACCCGGAGCCCAGCATCCGGTAGCAATAGCCGGTCAACGCGCGACGATGCGACTCGAGCTCCAGCTCGATCGAGATGCTCGCCTCATGACCGGACAGCACCCGCGGATCGTACGCCGAGACAGGAGCTCGGCGTCGACACGGCCGAGCCTGACCAGCTCGCCCCAAGAGACCTCAGGCCGCAAAGGACGCGGCGCTCGCGGCCGACCGGGATGGTCTTGGCGCAGATGACGCTGCGCGCGTGGACGCATGGCCCGCGGACGGGTTCGTCCATGGCGCTGACCTTCGATGACGGGCCGGGAGCGGTGACCGACGACCTACTCGAGGTGTTGGCCGTTCACCGTGTGCGCGCGACCTTCAACGTCCTGGGCGGGCGGATCGCCGGACGCGAGCCGGTGTTGCGACGCGTCGCGTCCGCGGGCCACGAGCTCGGCGTGCACGGATGGACGCACCGCGACCACCGTCAGCGCCCGCTAACGAGCGCCCGCGGCGTGGCGTCAACCGTCCGCGCGATCGGCGCGGCCTGCGGTGCGCGTCCCCGCCTCTTCCGCCCACCGTTTGGACTGACGAGCCTGCGACTGGAGGCCGCTGTCGCGCTGCTCGGGCTGCAGACCGTGCTCTGGGACGTCGATCCGCGCGACTTCGAGGAACCCGGCGGCGTGGCGATCCGCGACCGCACGCTGGCCGCCGTCCGTCCCGGATCGATCGTCCTGCTGCACGACGACCGCCCCGAGCTGGCGGCGACCGCCGACGCACTGGACGGGATCCTGCGCGAGCTGGCCCATCGCGGCCTGCACGCCACCACGGTGTCCGAGCTTCTCGGCCTCCGCGGCCGATGACCAGGGCCGCACCGCCAGCGGCTGCCCTCGCTCGTGACCCCTGGGTGTAAGGGGTCAGGTGCCGAGCAGGGACCGCGTGCAGGTGCCCACCTCGCCGTGCGTGGGCGGGCTCGCCAGCCGGCGGGCGATCAGCTGGATCAGCGGCGAGCCGATGAGCGTCGGCGCCACCCACGCGACCGGCGAGCCCAGGCTTATCACCAGCAGCGCCGTCACCAGCGCGATGTAGGAACCACCCTGGCCGTGGACGTAGAGGCGCAGCCGGTCGCGCCGGCCGGCGGCGTAGCCGAGCAGCGCCAGGCCGTAGGACCCGGCGGCGATCGGCAGGAACCACCACAGCCGCGACCAGTCGAGCGCGGCGAGCAGTGCGGCCGAGGCGCAGACCGCGAGGACGGCGAGATGGTAGGCCCCGTCCAGGCGGGTGCCCGGGCCGCTCCGCTTGGCGGCATACACGGCGAGCGGGCCGAGGGCGAGCGCGAGTACGCCCGGCGCGATATGCAGGGCCAGGGCAAGCTCCTGTAGCATGCTACGAACCGTATCGTCCGCTTTGGACCTTTGCAAGAGCCCAAGCTCACACCCACGTCCTACATCGTCCTTGGCCTGATCGAGCGGGCAGGCGAGGCGACGCCGTACGATCTCAAGCAACTCGTCGCGGGTTCGGTGGGCAACTTCTGGTCGGTACCGCACTCGCAGCTCTACGCCGAGCCTGAGCGCCTGGCGGGCGCCGGCTACCTGGGCGAGCGACGTGAGACCGCCGGGCGGCGCCGGCGCCTCTATTCGCTGACCGAGCGTGGCCGCGAGGCGCTGGCCGCGTGGAGGAACGAGCCCACCGAGGATCTCCCCGAGCTACGCGATCCCGGGCTGCTCAAGCTCTTCTTCGGCGCCGATGTGCACTCGCTCGCCGTGGTTCGCCTCAACGCCCACCGCGCCAAGCTCGCCGAGTACGAAGGGCGCCGCCGCCTCGACACCGGCGAGGATCCGCGAGGACCATGGCGGACCCTGGACGCCGGCATCGCCCACGAGCGCGAATGGGTTCGCTTCTGGACGCAGCTCGCCGGTGAGCCGACGCAGGACTCCTGACGCCTCTGACGCCTCGCTCCTCCCTCACTCCCGCTGGCGCGCCAGCTCGGCCAGCAGGAGCTTGGCGTGCATCGCGCCGATCAGGTCGCGCAGCGGCTGGGCGCCGGCGGCGACGATCTCGGCGGCGCGGTCGGCGCTGACCTCGCCGGGGAAGCGCTCGAGCATGAGTCGCACCTCCTCGCGCACGAGGGGCTCCAGGGCGTCGCGGTAGCGCAGGGTCTCGTAGACGGTGAACCCCAGAGCCTCGTCGTAGCCGCCGGCGCGGAAGCGCACCATGGCCTCGATGATCGCGACGTCGTCGCGGTCATA
>JALZJA010000229.1 GCA_030860005.1 Actinomycetota bacterium | reverse complement strand
CGGCAATGCCGCGGAAGGCGACGTAGTGCGCCGGCCCGATAAGGACGACGCGATCGGTGGAACGTCCCTTGATCGCGGCGAACGCCGTCGACGCGACCTCGCCGGAATAGACATAGCCGGCATGCGGGGCGATGATGGCCTTGGGCGCGCCTGCGGCGGCTGCGGGCGCCTGTGCCATCATTTTCGAAATGTCGGCGCGAAGCGGATCTGGATCGCCGGGATAGAAACGGCCGGCTACGGTAGCCGGGCGGACTCTCGCAATGTCGGCCGTCATCTGCACGAGGTTGCTCCGCGGGCGCGAAATGTCCAAAGAGGCGTATGCCGGAGAATGTAGGTGTGACGGGTATCGATCGACAGCTCGCCGAAGGCGCGCCGGGCCGCTACTGGCACGCGCTCGACTGTCAACGGCGGTCGGATTCCAGGCCAGCATGGCGGCGTAAAAGCAGGCCAGTGACGGTCGGGCGGGGTGATATGCAAAGGGGCCCGGTTAGGCCCCTTTGCATGTGATTGGCGGCGTTGCGGATCAGGTTGGGGTGATCTCTCCGGTGTCCGGGTCGATGATCTCGGCAGTGGCCTGGTTTTGCTCCGCCCTGACTGCGGCGCGGCGGCGACCGGCGGACTGCCTGAGGCGGTAGCTGTCGCCGTTCATGGCCAGGATGCTGACGTGATGCGTGAGCCGATCGAGCAGCGCACCGGTGAGGCGCTCCGAGCCCAGCACCGACGTCCAGTCCTCGAACGGCAGGTTGGATGTGACGATCGTCGAGCCGCGCTCGTAGCGTTGCGAGAACACCTCGAACAGAAGCTCGGCGCCGGTCGGCGACAGCGGCACGTAGCCGAGCTCGTCGACGATGAGCAGCTTCACCGCTGCCAGGTCGCGCTGGAGCTTGAGCAACCGCCGCTCGTCGCGGGCTTCGAGCAGTTGGTTGACCAGCGAGGCGGCGGTCGTGAACGCGACCGTGAACCCCTTCTGGCAGGCCGCCAGGCCAAGCGCGAGCGCGACGTGGGTCTTGCCGGTGCCGCTGTTGCCGAGCGCGATGATGTTCTCCCGGCGCAAGATATACTCCGAGCGCGCGAGCTCCAGCACGAGCGGCTTGTTGAGACTCGGGATGGCGGCGAAGTCGAACGTGTCGAAGCTCTTCACTGCCGGGAAGCGTGCCGCCCGGATCCGCCGCTCGATGGTGCGGCGCTCGCGGTCAATCAGCTCGAGCTCGATCAGGCGCAGCAGGTAGCGCGGGTGGTCGACGCCGTCGCGGGCGCACTCCCGCGCGACCTTGTCATACTCGCGCAGCACCGTCGGCAGCTTCAGCTGCTTGAGGTGATGCGCCAGCAGGACCTGCGGCGTGCCGCTCATGGTCCCTGTCGGCATGGTGTCGCCGGCCGCCTTGGTCATGCCGCGAGCACCGCATAATCCGCGGCGGACGTCGTCCTCACCGCCGTCTTCGGCAGGTGCGGATAGGCCGCCAGATCGAGCTTGGCGGGACGGCGCTCGACCCGCGCCAGCGCGATCAGCTTGACCGCATCGAAGCCGATCGCGCCGAGGTGGATCGCCTGGGTCACGGCGGCGGTGACGATGTCGAGCGGCAATGCCTCCAGGAGCCGCAGCACCTGGATAAACTCGCGCTTGCCGCGGTTGTCCATCCTGGCCTCGAGCAGGTGGCGCAGATGCTGGAACACCTCCGGCAGCTCCCAGCCTTGCAGCGCGGCCGCCTGGTCGAGCGCGCCCGGCTTGGTCTCGATCAGCGCCAGATAGTGAAGCGGGTCGGCGACGAAGGCGCCTTCGCCATAGCAGCGCGGATGCCGGGCGATCTCCTCGCCGCCGCACAGGATCACGACCGCCTCGACAAAGCCCTTCACCACGACGTCGCGGTAGCCGTAGGCGGTCGGCACCGAGTAGTCGTTCGTGCGGTAGCGCACGAGCGAGGTCGACGAGACGCGCGCGGCCCGCTTCTCGCACGTCTCCAGCGGCACTGCGGGACGATCGCGCAGCGCCGCTATATCGGCGACCAGCCGCTCGCCAATCGTCCCGGTGTGGCGGCCGGCGCGCTCGGCCTGGCGGGCGCGGCAACGACCGGCGAGCATCGCGTTCAACTCGTCGAAGCTTGCGGCCTCCGGGATAGGCGTCATGAAGTTGAGCCGGGCATGCTTCACCAGCCCCTCGACCTTCCCCTTGTCGTTCCCCTTCCCGGGGCGGCCGAAGCGGTCGCGGAACAGGTAATGACTGGTGAGCTCGGTGAAGGCGCGGGTCCGCTCGCGCTTCCCGTCGCCGCAGATTTTCGCCACCGCGATCTTCGTGTTGTCGCACAGGATCGACAGCGGCACGCCGCCGAAGAAGGCGAACGCCGACACATGCCCATCGAGGAACGCCTCGGTGGTCTCACGCGGATAGGCCTTGACGAAGCAGGCGTCCGACTGCGGCAGGTCCATGCAGAAGAAGTGGATCTTCTGCCGCACGCCGGCGATCACCGCGACTGCTTCGCCAAAATCCACCTGCGCATGCCCGGGCGGGTGCGCCAGCGGCACGAAGGTCTCGCGGCCGCGGGCCCGGCTGATCCGGACATAGTCCTTCACCACCGTGTAGCCGCCGGCGAAGCCGTGCTCGTCGCGCAGGCGCTCGAAGATCCGCTGCGCCGTGTGGCGCTGCTTCACGGGTGCTGTCCGGTCCGTCTCCAGGATCGCGTCGATCACCGGCAACAGCGGTCCGAGCTTCGGCTTCTCTGCCGGCTTCGTGCGCGTGTAGCCCGGCGGCAGCGAAAAGCGGCACATCTTGGCCACCGTCTCGCGACTGAGCCCGAACACCCGCGCAGCCTCGCGGCGGCTGTGCCCCTCCACGAACACGAACCGCCGAACGGCAGCATAGCTCTCCACGGCGAACATCCCCGGCCGCCCCCAAAGGGATCAGCCTACCCACTGGCCGGATTTTACTCCGCCGCGCTCAGCACCTCGCCGGCGCTCCCGTGGTCGGTTTTGTCACCGCCCTGCACAGGTGGGCGCGTGCAGCCGGAGCAGACATCGGGATCGAGGAATACTGCGCCGTTCTCCTGGCCCGTATACGGCAACATCCCGAGCATCGCATTGTCCGGCGGCTGGCGCGGGAGCGCTCGGTTGCGATCGACGAGCTGTGGCGCCTCCCGTCCTTATCGCGGACGGGTCCGACTCCGCGGCCGGCCCTGTTTCTGCATGCATTCAGCGACGGCGATTACAGCGAGGCGATGGGATCGCCGTCCTACCGAAACCTTTGCGCGTTG
>JALZJA010000159.1 GCA_030860005.1 Actinomycetota bacterium | reverse complement strand
CGTGTGACGAGAGTCGCCGGTTCGGCGAGGATCGTGAGGATGAGCGTTTCGGGATCCGTCTCGAGCCCCCAAGCGACGACATCGTCGAAGGCCTTGGTCGTGTGCGGCTCGTTCGTGCACATCTCGGCGAACCACTCGACGAAGTCCCGGTAGTCGCGGCGGATGTGCACAGCGTTGAACTTTGCCCAGCTCTTAGTCGTGATGGGCTTGCGCATGAGCAGCGGGCGCATCCGCGGGTTCGCCATGATCCGCCAGCGCAGGCCACCGATCGACCGGCTGGCGGGAAACCACGGGCCGATCAACACGAGGCCCGCGACACGCTCGGGGTGCTCGGCGGCCAGCAGAAGAGTTCGCTGCGCGCCTCGCGACAGCCCGACGACGACCGCTCGCTCGGTGCCGGTTGCGTCCAATATGTCGAGGGCATCTTGCGCGAACGCCGACTCCGCGTAGGCCTCGACGTTGCGCGGCCGGTCGCTCTTCCCGTTTCCGCGCGGATCGAAGACCACCACGCGGTGATGCCTGGCCAAGTACGGGATCTGCATCTTCCAGACGCGCGAAGGAATCAGGGTCCAGGTGGGGCAGAACAGGATCGTCGGCTCACCGCTCCCGTAGACCTCATAGAAGACCCGCACGCCATTGCGCTCGATGTAACCCTCGGTATCGGGGTAGCGCGCTCGGGTCTGCTCGCGCATGTCGGCGCGCTCGGTGACGATCTGCTCGGTGACGATCTGCTCGGTGACGTCCATACCGTCTCCCTGCTCGACGATTTGATGGGTCTCACTCTCCCACCGCTGCGTGCCGCGCGCGCGAACCCTTCGTGATTCCGGTGTCAAGGCCTAGGCTTCGCTCCATGCTCAGCGTCCGCGTGCTCGGTGAGCTCACGCTCGAGCTGGATCAGAACCCGGTGGACCCGCCGGCCAGTCGTCGCGCTCGCTCGCTGCTCGGGCTGCTCGCGCTGGATCATCACCTGCACGCTCGGTCGGAGCTTGCGGCGCGTTTCTGGCCGGACGTCCTCGACGAGAGCGCCCGACAGAGCCTGCGCAGCGCGCTCTCGGCGCTCCGGCGATCGCTCGGGCCGGCCGCAGAGCGCTACCTGGTGGCGACGCGCGAGCGCGTCGGCCTGACAGACGACGTCTGGACCGATGCCGCGGCGTTCGAGCAGCTCGCCGCAGCCGGTCGCCGGCAGGACGCGATGGAACTCTATCGCGGCGACTTCCTCTCGGGACTGGACGACGACTGGGTGTTCGCCGCGCGTGACGAGTGGCGCGAGCGGGCCTCCGGGGTGCTCACAAGCCTTGCCGCTGAGGCCGAGGCGGCCGGCAACATGGGCGCGGCGATCGCCCACACCCGGCGGATCGTTGCACTTGACCATCTCGCCGAGGATGCACACCTGGCGCTGATCCGCAGGCTGGCGCAGTCCGGAGACCGGGTCGCCGCCCTCGCCACGTACACCCGCTACGCCGATCGGCTGAGAACGGAGCTCCGGATCGCCCCATCTCGGGCGACGCGCGCGCTCGTAGACGAGCTTCGTCGCCCGGATGCCGAGGCTGAGAACTTGCCTGAGGCGAGGGAGGCGACGGCGGGCGCCGCGGCCGCGGTCACGCAACCCGCGCCGGCCACGGGCACGGTAACGCTGCTCTTCACCGATCTGGTCGGGTCAACCGAACTGCTCGGGGAGCTCGGCGACGACGAGGCGGAACGGCTGCGCCGCGTCCACTTCGGGCTGCTGCGCGACGTCGCGCTCAGTCACGCCGGACAGGAAGTGAAGTCGCTTGGCGACGGACTGATGGTCGCATTCGGCAGCAGCGTCGATGCCGCCCGGTGTGCCATCGGGATCCAGCAGGCCGTCGATCGTCACAACCGGCGCACGGGGAGCGAGCGCTTACGCGTGCGCGTCGGGCTGAACGTCGGCGAGCCGATCCGCGACGAGGACGACTACTTCGGAACCCCGGTGGTCGTTGCCAAGCGGTTGTGCGACCGTGCCGAGGGCGGCCAGATCCTGACGTCGGAGCTCGTCCGCCTGCTTATAGGCGAACGTGGCGGCTTCGCCTTCCAACCGGTCGGCGAGCTCGCACTCAAGGGACTCGCGAACCCCGTCGCTGCTTCCGAGCTCGCCTGGGAGCCGGCGGGGAAGGAGCGCGTCCCACTCCCCGCAGAACTCGCGCGGGACCAGGGCGCGCTTGTAGATCGAGAGGTGGAGCTGTCCGAGCTCGAGGACGCTTGGCGCCAGGCCCGCACCGGCCGGATGTGCGTCGTGCTCGTTGTCGGCGAGCCCGGGATCGGCAAGACCCGGCTGGTCACCGAGCTCTGCCGCCGTGCCCACGCGGACGGCGCGACCGTGCTACTCGGTCGCAGCTACGAGGACACCTTGGCGCCCTACCAGCCCTTCGTCGAGGCGCTGCGCCAGTACGTCGTCGCCTGCCCCGTCGACGAGCTTCGGTTGCAGATGGGGACTCGGCGCCGCGTTCTCGCCAGGCTGGTGCCCGAGCTCGGCGCCGTCGGGGACGCGACGAGGAGTGGCGGAGGTGACGTACCCACCGAGGGCGTAGGTGATCGCTACACCTTGTTCGAAGCCGTGGGTTCCCTCCTGTGCGAGGCGGCACGCACACACCCGGCGATACTGGTCCTCGACGATCTCCACTGGGCCGACGAGGCCTCGCTGCTCCTACTCCGTCACGTCGCGCGGGCGGCCGATGCGCCGCTCCTGATTCTTGGCACCTACCGGGAGACGGAGGTGCACGAGGACGACCCGCTGTCCCTGGCGCTTGCCGAGCTGCGGCGCGCGCGGGCGCTCGAGTCGGTGTCGGTCGGCGGACTCGGCGTAGAGGACGTCGCCGTACTCATCCGGGGACGTGGCGCCGACATGCCCGATGAGCTGGCTCGCGTGGTCGCTGATCGGACCGAGGGCAATCCGTTCTTCGTGGAGGAGATCGTCCGCCACCTGGACGGTGACAGCGGGCAGCTGGCCGTGCCCGAGAGCGTCAAGGACCTGCTCCAGCGAAGGCTGCGACGGTTGGGCGAGTCCGCCCGGCGCGCGCTCTCCGCCGCAGCGGTGCTAGGGCGCGAGTTCGACCTGGACGCTCTCGAGCACCTGACGGGAGGCGACAACGAGGAGCTACTCGAGGCGATCGATGAAGCGCTGGCCGAACGCGTTCTGGTCGAGGTGCCCGACATCGTCGGTCGCTGTGCGTTCGCACACACGCTCATCCGCGAGACGATCTACGGGCAGCTCTCGGCCGCGCGGCGCGCACGACTGCACCTGCGCGCCGGGGAGGCACTCAAGGAGCTCTACCCCGAGCGGCTCGATGAACTCGCGGGTGTGCTCGCTCATCACTACGTGCAGGCTGGCGACGACGAACGGAGCCTGGATTACCAGCTGCGCGCGGCACGAGCGGCGTGGCGTGTGTACGCGCCCGAGGCTGCGATCGTCCATCACAGCGCCTCCCTCGAGACCGCCATGCGGCTAGGTCTGTCTCCCGACGACGACGAGCGCTTGCGCCGACTCCTGCTGGAGCGGGGATGGCTGCGCCAAGTGACTGGCGACCTCGAAGCCGGTGTCGCGGACTATGGACGCGCTCTCGATGCCGCTCGCGCCGCGGGCGACCGGCGGCTGCAGGCGGAGGCGCTCGACAGCCTCGCGTTCGCGGAGAAGCCGTTCGACGTGGAGCGGTCGGGTGCTCACCATCACGAGGCCTTGGCGATCGCGAGCGAACTCGGCGACGTGCCAATCCAGATCCGCATCCTCAGCCGTATCTCGATCGCGCGCGCGAACCATCTGGACCTCGCGGGCGCCCTGGACGCGGGAGAGCGGGCCCTGGAGCTCGCGGAGCGTACGGGCGACGACCACGACCGCACCCTTGCGATCGACGCGCTGAAGCTAACCGCCCTCCAGCTTGGCGACCTCGATCGCCTCGACACCCTGACGGCCGAGCTCGAGGGGATCGAGCGCCAGCAGGGAGATCTGTGGTACCTGCAATGGACCCTGCTCGAGTCGTCGTTCGTCCCCCTGGCGAGAGCTCGGTGGGACCTCGCCACCGCCAAGCTGGAGGAGGCGCTCGCCATCAACCGGCGCATCGGAGACGCGCTCTGCGGGCCGTTGATTCACGATGCCACCTGCTGGCTCCAGCGCAGCCGAGGCGACCTCGGGCGGGCGCTCGCCGAGGGCAGGATCGCCGTCAAGCTCACCGAGTGTGCAGGGCCCGCTCCGTGGAGCGCGTGGACGCGGGCGACTCTGGGCTGGACGCTACTCGATCTGCGCGCCGCCGACGACGCCGTCGCCGTACTCGAGCGCGGTGTCGCGGACGGGGTAGCGCTCGGCGACCGGTTCCGGGCGGCCGGCCACCTCGCCTGGGCACACGCCCTGACTGGCGACGGCGCACGTGCCGAGAAGGCCGCTAGCGAGGCGGAGCAGGCGCTCGCCAAGCTAAAGGTCCGCACCAACGGCGCCTTCGTCTTCGGCTTCGGCGCGGCCGCCGGCCTAGCACGAGCACACCTCGCGGCGGGTCGGCCGGAGCGCGGCGAGGCCATACTCACTCCGCTGCTCGCGGTCGCCGATCGATCTGGCTGGCACGACGCGGCCGCATCGGTATCGCTGGTCCTCGCCCTCTGCCAGGAAGCGCGTTCCGAGGCGGACGCTGCGAGGACGCTCCTGCGCCGCGCAATCGATCTGGCGGAGCACCACGGGCTGCCAGGCGTCGACTGGGAGGCGCGAGCCGCCCTGGCGCGACACAGCACCGCCGAGAAGGCGACGCGGCTGCGCGCGGAATCAGCGGCCGTCGTGGAGCGGCTCGCTGCCGGTGTCGGAGACGAGCGGCTCAGCGTCGGGTTCGTCCGGGCGACCGAGCGCTGACGCCGGCGCCGGCACCGCCCAGCTCACTTCGAAGGCCAGCGCCCGCGGATCATCGAGCGGAACGAAGCCCAGGCCGTCGAGGGCAACACGCTGGGTCCGGTATTCGGCGAGCGCGGACAACTTTCGCTCACGCGCCTGCGCGTCCAGTGGACGCACCCGCGCGACGAGCCGCTCCACCGCCAGCCCTGCCTCGCCGAGAACGCCCGCCCACTCGGCGTCCACATCGATCCCGGGAGGCTCGGGAACGCCAGCGACCCACGCCGGCCATCCATGGCGGATGCCATGCGGCAGGTCGGCGTAGATCATCACCTGCGAGCCGGCCCGCGCGAGCTCGAGCGCCGCGTCACGGACGCATTCGTGGTCGGGGTGACGGCTGAGTCCGGCGGGGGCATGGACCACCGTGTCGGGCTCGAGCAGCGTCCGGAGCCGAGCGGCGAGCCAGCCAGTCGACAGCTCGTCCCTGCCGTACTGTGAGTCAAGTAGGTCCAGGTAGACGGCGTCCCGGCCGACGACAGCCAGTGCCCGCCGATCCTCCTCGCGGCGCTCACGCATGCGTTCGACCGGGTCGGTCGCCCCGGTCAGACGGTCCCAGGAGGGCGCTTGCGTGCCGTGCGGCGGCGAGCCGGTGAACACATTCACGACCGTCGCCTTGTCGCGCTCCTCGAGCACGTGCCAACACGAGAGCACCGCGTCGTCCAGGTGCGGGGAGAGTATGGCCACGTTCATGGGAACAAGGTCGCAGGGGGTCGTGTGACCATCGTGAACCGAGCGCGAAACCGGGTGCAACACGCTACTGGCAGTCTGCGGCCACCCGCTCGAAGCTAGCCTGACTGCCCCGTC
>JALZJA010000151.1 GCA_030860005.1 Actinomycetota bacterium | reverse complement strand
GTGCGCGGCCGTGCGCGTTGAGCGCGCGCGCGACGGCTGGATGCCCGGCGTGCGCTTCGAGCAGCTTCGCGTCCTGGGCCGTGAAGCGGTCGGGCTCGAGCGCGTTTGCCACGACGCGCGCGAGGTCGAGGCCCATGGCCTCGCGCAGCGCGGTGCGCAGGGCGCCGGTCTCCGTCACGGCGAGCTCCTCGGCGCGCGCCACGGCGACGACGCCGGTCTGCTCGGGGTCACAGAGCGTGGCGTCGATGAACTTCCCCTGGCGGGCGACCGGGCCGCTGCCGGCGGCGGCGGCGAACGTGCGCGGCGCCTTGAGGATCGCGACGCCGTGGCCGGTGGCGGGCGCGTCGACGACGACGAGGTCGTACGTGTCGGCGCCGGGCGTGCGGCGGTGCAGCTGCGCGAGCTCCCAGAGCTTTCCGACCGTGAGCAGCTCGCGCATGCCCGGCGTCGCCGCGGCCAGCAGGCCGAACATCCGGCTGCGCTTGAGGATGTCGACGAGCGGGCCGGGGGGAAGCTGGTCGCGCAGGTACTCCTCGAGCGCATCCTGCGGGTCGATCGAGATGTGAAACAGGCCGGGCGCGAGCTCGACCTCCTCAAACGGCTTTGAGCCCTCGCGATCGAACACGCTCGTGACGTCGCTGCGGCGCGCGACCTCCGCGACGATCGTGCGCTTCCCGGCGCGGGCGGCCACGAGCCCGAGGGCTGCCGCGACCGTCGTCTTTCCGACGCCGCCCTTCCCCGTCACGACGAGCAGGCGCTTGGCGAGCAGCTCGCTCAGGAGCCCTCGCCGTCCCAGTAGTCAAGCCGCTCCACACGGGCGACGATTCCCTCCTCCTCGTCGGCATGCACGGCGGCTCCGAGGCGCTGGTGCTCGTAGCGCAGCTCGCCATGCTCATGCGCCCTCCACGGCACGTCGTCCCAGTGGGCGATCATCGCCATGACACTACATCCGGCCTGCCTGCTAACGAGGTGAAGGAATACCCCCCGCGCGTGCGAATAGAGCGACGTGTCCGGTTTCCATAGCCCAGCGCCCGAGCCGCGCGTGTCTGCCATCCCACCGGCCCCCGGCGAGAAGAAGGCGCGCGTCATCGCGTTCGCCAACCAGAAGGGCGGCGTCGCGAAGACGACGACGACGCTGAACCTCGCCGCCGCGTTCGCCGAGAACGGCTACAGGGTGCTGTGCGTCGACATGGATCCGCAGGGCAACCTGACGATGTCGCAGGGCATCGACCCGGACACACTCGAGCTGTCGATGTACGACGTGCTCGTGCACCACGTCCCGATCAAGCAGGTCGTCCGCAAGCGCGAGATCGACATCGCCTGCTCATCGATCGACCTCGCCGGCGCGGAGATCGCGATGTCGACGCAGATCGGCCGCGAGCGCTCGCTCGACAAGGCACTGAAGGCGATCGAGGACGACTACGACTTCGTCTGCATCGACACGCCGCCGTCCCTCGGCTTGCTGACGATCAACGCGCTGACGGCCGCGCACAAGGTGATCGTCCCCGTGCAATGCGAGTATCTGTCGATGCGCGGTCTGATCCAGCTTCAGAATACGCTCCAGATGATCCGCGAGAACCTCAACCCGAACGTCGAGATCGAAGGCATTCTCCCGACGCTGATGGACACGCGCACCATCCACGCCAAGGAGGCGATCGAGATCCTCGAGGAGAACTTCGGTGACCGCGTCTTCGCGTCGCGGATCCGCAAGACGGTGCGATTTGCGGAAGCGCCGGTGAAGGGCATGTCCGTGCTGAAGTACGATCCGGACGGCACCGCCGCCCAGTCCTATCGCGACCTCGCGAAGGAGGTTCTCTCCCATGGCATCCGGTAAGCGGGCGAGCATGCGGGAGGGTCCCCTCGCCGCGCTCTTCCGAAAGACCGAGGAGGACGCCAATCCCGACGACGCTCGCGAGGAGGGCGCTGGAGCGCCCGCGACCGCACACGGTCGCGCCCAGCCCGCCGTCGAGCCGGTTCCGACGCCGGTCGAGGAGATCCCGCCGCGCGAGGTGCCGCACCCCTCGCTGGGCAAGCCCAGCGAGGATGCCGCGCCCGCGTACGACGACGCGGTCGACGACGAGCCACACATCCCCACGCCGCAGGAGCGCCTGCGCAATGCCTTCTCGTCGGACATTCCCGAGAGCCTCATGGAGCCGCAGCCCGGCGAGGAGATCACGGCGAGTCGCATCACCCGCTCGGCCAACGTCGAGGTCCCCGTCGATGCCTTCGCGCGCCCGAGCGAGCGCGAGACCCCCTTTGGTCAGGCCAAGCCGGCCGGCCAGCCCGTGCTGCGGGTCGTGGGCGTCGGCGGCGGCGGCTCGAACGCCGTCAACCGGATGGTCGATGCCCAGGTCGCGGGCGTCGAGTTCGTCGCGATCAACACCGATCTGCAGTCGCTTCAGCAGTCGTTCGCCGACGTGACGCTGCACATCGGCGCGACCCTGACGCGCGGCCTCGGCTCCGGCTCGAACCCTGAGCTCGGCCGCGGTGCGGCGATGGAGGAGTACGACCGCATCAAGGCTCTGCTGAAGGGCTCGGACATGATCTTCATCACCGCCGGAGCAGGTGGCGGCACCGGCACCGGCGCCGCCCCGATCATCGCGCGCATCGCGCGGGAGATCGGCGCGTTGACGGTGGGTATCGTGACCAAGCCGTTCGGCTTTGAGGGCACGCGCCGGCGTGAGCAGGCCGAGGCCGGCATCGAGTTGCTGCGCGAAGAGGTCGACACGCTCATCGTCGTTCCGAACAACCGGCTGCTGGCCGTGCTCGACAAGCACACCTCCATGGTCGAGGCCTTCCGCGTCGCCGACGACGTGCTGCGCCAGGGCGTGCAGGGCATCTCCGACCTCGTGACGCTGCCGGGCCTGATCAACCTCGACTTCGCCGACGTGCGCACGATCATGTCCGAAGCGGGCAACGCGCTGCTCGGCATCGGCATGGGCACGGGGGAGAACCGCGCGATCACGGCGGCCGAGCAAGCTGTCGCTTCGCCGCTGCTCGAGACGAGCATGGAAGGCGCACGCTCGATCCTGCTGTCGATCACCGCCGGTCGCGACCTGTCGCTGTGGGAGGTCAACGAGGCCGCGAAGACGGTGTCGGCCGCGGCTCACCCCGAGGCGAACATCATCTTCGGCGCGATGGTCGACGAGGCGCTCGAGGATCAGGTCTGGGTGACCGTCGTCGCGACGGGCTACGGCGCAGCGCCGTCGGGCAAGCGAGCCGAGGCGCCCGCTTGGCCGTCGACCAAGCGAGCCGACGCGCCCGCTCGGCCGTCGGCCAAGCGAACCGAGACGCCGGCTTCGCTGAGAACCATGGCGCCCACCTCGCGGAAGGCGCATCCGCCTCCGCCGCCGCCGGCGCGGGAGCCGGCCACGACGCGGCGGTCGGGTCTGGGCATCAACGAGCTCGACGTGCCGGAGTTCATGCCGCGCAGGTAGCTGTCTGACGGCCCGAGCCGCGTGAGGGTGAGGCGCATCGACAGGCACCCTCGGTCCCTTGGGTGGCCGGTGCGGATGCAAGGGGACCGTCTCGGGTCCTGCGGAGGATCTCCTCACCGGTCGCCTTCCACCGCACCGGCCGTCAGCACGCTCCTGGGCGCGAACGTCAGGCCGTGCGCGGAGCGCCCGAGCGCTGCGCGGGCATGGGCCGGAGTTCGTGTTGTGCGACCGTGCTCAGGAGGCGCCCGCTCGGGTCCGGCGTGATGGCGCCTTTGCGCGACGAGCGGCACTGTTCGCAGGCGCGCCGCGGTCTTGTCGAAGTTGCTGCCTATGGCGCGGCATAGGCGACACGACCGCTCGCTGAGCGGTGCCGGGTGGGCATCGTGTCGCGCGAGGTGCGC
>JALZJA010000224.1 GCA_030860005.1 Actinomycetota bacterium | reverse complement strand
GGCGGCGATCTCGCGGCTCGTCAGTCCCTCGGCGATCAGCTTGACGACCTCGGATTCGCGAAAGGAGAGCGGGTCCTCGGGCGCCTCGCCGGTACCGCGGTCGAGGAAGTCACGTACGAGGGCGGCGATGCCGCGCGGGTACAGAAACGGCTCGCCGCGTATCGCCGCGCGGCAGGCGTTGATCAGATCCTCGTGCGCGGCGGATTTCAGGATGTAGCCCGACGCGCCGGCGCGCAGCGCCTCGAAGAAGAACTGTTCGTTGTCGTGCATCGAGAGGATCAGCACGCGCATTTCGGGTCGGTGCTCGCTAAGTTGGCGCGCGGCCTGGATTCCTGTCAGGCGCGGCATTGCGACGTCGAGCACGGCGAGGTCGGCGTTACCTGCGAGCGCGACCTCGACGGCCTGCTGTCCGTCGCTGGCCTCTGCGATGACGTCGAAGTCGGGCTCGGCGTCGAGGATCAGCCGCAGGCCGTGGCGCACGAGTGCGTGGTCGTCGGCGAGCAGCACGCGTGTCACGGGTGCCGTCCGTTCGCGCGGTCGCCGGCGATCTCGAGGCGACACATGGTGCCGTGCGGTTGACGTGACGTGACCTGTAGGTCCGCGCCGATCGATAGCGCGCGTTCGTGCATCGTGCGGATCCCACCGCCGGCGCTCGTGTGGCTGCGGCCGAGGCCGACGCCGTCGTCGACGACGGTGAGGACGATGATCTCGTCGTCGGCCCGGAGAACGAGCTCGATGCGCTGCGCGTGCGCGTGGCGGACGGCGTTGGTCAGCGCCTCCTGGGCGACGCGATAGACGACGAGCTGTTCGTTCTCGCCGAACGCGGGCAAATCTCGCTGCAGCGCGCGGTCGACGGGGATGCCGGTGCGGCGCGACATCTGCTCGGCGAGATCTGTCAGAGCGGGCACGAGGCCGAGCGTGTCGAGCGCTTCGGGGCGCAGGTCGCGCGCGAGCCGGCGCACGTCGTCGACCCCCGTCAGCAGTCCGTCGCGGGCGTCGCGGCAGTCGGCCCGTAGATTGTCGGGCGCGCGCGCGTGTATGCGATCGAGTTGTAGCGCGATCGCGGTCATCGTCTGTCCGATCTGGTCGTGCAGCTCGTCGGCGATCCGGCGGCGCTCGTGCTCTCGCTCGTTGAGCGCGCGCTGGCCGCTGTCGCGTCGCTCGAGCTCGAGGCGGTCGAGCATGGCGTTGTAGGCCTCGGCGAGTACGGTGACCTCGGATTGCTGGCGGGGGACCGGGATCCGCTCGCTGGGGATCAGCGGATCGACGCGCTGCATCAGCGCAGTTAGGCGCGCGAGCGGTCGCACCGCCTGCGTGATGAGCACGAGGTTCACCGCCACCATCACGAGCAGCCCACCGATCAGCGTGACCGCGTGGCCGTTGGCAGGCTCGACGATGAGCACGACGCACGCCACAGCGAGCACGGTCGCGTTGGGGATGAACAGTCGCCAGAACAACGAGGCATAGCGCGCGCGCACGGTCTGACGGTACCCGGCGATCGCTCACGTCAGCGCGCTGACCGAGTGCGCATGGCTACCAGCGGGAGGGGCACGACGATGATGTGAGTCCTGATCCGGATGGGCCTGGGGCGCCCGGACGTTTCGCGGGTCCTCTGACACATCTGCTCGGCTGGCTGGCCGCAGGCGCGGTCGCCACGGCCGCGGCAACGCTCCTCCTTGGCAGTGGGAGCGATCCTTCCCGCTCGCCGAGTGGGCTGAGGCCGGTGCACGAGATCGCGCTCGTCGACGCGATGCGACACGCCCGCTGCACGCTGCGCACTACGCGTCCGAACCTCGGTTCGGGATCGCCCGCACACGTGCGCCCTGGTATCTACGACACTCCGCTGCGCGCAGCGACCTACGGCGGCGCGCTCGCGCGGGGGATCGTCGTCATCGAGTACAGCGACGCGTTCGAGCTAACCCGCCTTGACGAGCTGGCCGCGGTCCAGCGCGCCCTCCCCGCCGGCACGATCGTCGCTCCCTCACGCCAGCGTACCCGTACTGCGCTGCGAGCGTCGGCATACCGGCGAGTGCTGCGCTGCGCCGAGACGGGACAGGCGGCACTGGACGCACTCGCGCTGTTTCGTGGGCGCTTCGTCGGGCAGGCGCCTTGAGCGGCGTCAGCCACCGGACACCTACGGCGACTCAGAACCAGCAGGCGGGTAGAAGGCGCAACCATGGACGTTCCGAACGCGACGCACGACGTGGCGTCGCGCCAGCTCGCCTCGCGCGTTCAGGATCCACGCGGCAGATGTCCGGCGCGGTGACGTCCGTCGATCGCGGAGAGGTGGTGTGCGCGATCCTCGACGGCGAGGTCAGCAAGGGGGCCGCACACCTGGCAGCGCGCCTGGCCGAGCGCCTGTCGCTGCGGCTCGCGCTCGTGCATGTGCAAGCTCCGGTCCCGCCGCCCGATCTCGCGATCGCGGAGGGACCCCACCCGGTCGCGCCGATGGCGGTTTCGCTCATCCAACCCCCGGACCGGCTCGATCCCCCGCACGCCGAGGCCGACGACTGGGAGAAGGTGCTGGTCTGCTCTGTCCCGATCCGCCGAGACCGGATCCTCGGTAGGCCCGCAAACGCGCTGAAGCGACTGTCCGATGCCGTGGAGACGCGGCTGCTCGTCGTCGTGGACGTGGGCGGCGGCCCGTTGTCGTCGAAGTTCAGCGGCAACGCGGCACGTGGCGTCATCCACGACGCAGGCTGCCCGATCGTCCTCGTCGCCGCGGACTGTCCGCCCGACCACGCCAACGTGCGCAACATCCTCTGCGGTCTAGACGAGGACGACGCCACGTCCTCGGTCGCCAGGTTGGCCGCGTCTCTGGCGGGGCGCCTCGGCGGCCGGCTGCGTTTCGTGCATGTCGTGCGGCGCGCTGTCTCGGGTGCCGCGCCGGAGCCGGTGGCGCTCGATGCCCTTCACGAGAACGGCCGTCGTGCGGCGCAAGCGGTATTCGCCGCGTGCCGGGCGGCGATCGGGCAGCGGGCGCTGGCCGAGTACGTGGTCGTCGAAGGTGACGCGGCGGATGGCCTGCGGGTCGCGGCCCGTGAGTTCGACGCCGGTCTGCTCGTGATCGGCCGCCCGGAGTATGCGGCGCTGGGTTCCGCGCTGCTGGGTTCTGCGGCCCATGACATCCTGCGCGACGCAGGATGTCCCGTCGTGGTCGTGCCGGTCGGCGACGCCGCGCGGGAGGACGCGCCCGCGCGACTCAGGGATGCGGGGTAACACGATGAAACAGGCGCGGCTCGAGCGACGCATCGACGGGCGGATCGCCAGCATGGGAGCGATCCGCACACGATGGATGGATCGCCGTGGTGACGATCGTCGTGCTCGGCAGCTTCGCCGCGGGCCGACGGCGAGCACGACGACCCAGATCCTGCTGCGGTCGCCCGTGACGGACCCCGACCTCCCGCTGGCAACGCCGTCACAGCGTGTGATGCTGGCCAAACCCGGACACCGCCGGGCCCAGGCGGCGCCCGAGGCGGCGCCGCTGTCAGCGACATGACATGGGCACCTTCCGCGGGTTGCGCCCGGAGTAGTCAGTAGCCATGCGTGCAGTCATGCTGATGACCCTGGTGCTGATGGCGTTGACGCTCGTCGCGTGCGGCGGCTACGCCGCACCGTCCGAGAGCGATGCGACCTCGCGCGCAAGCGACGCATCCGCGCAGGCGCGCGAGCTCGCGCAGCAGGCGCGCGAGCTGCAAGAGGACATCGCCGCCACCGCGCGCTCCTGGTCGAGGATCCGGACAGCGCCGAGCAGACGCAGGAGCGCCGGCAAGAGCAGGAGCGCCGCGCGCAGCAGCTCGCGCTCCGGGCAGAGCAGGAGCTGCCCGGGGACGAGGCTGCGCGTGACGCGCTGGTGCGGGTCAGCCAGCGCACCGAGCGAGCGGCAAGCGATCTGCGCGAGTTCGCGCGTACGAACCGGGAGGACACGCTCGAGCAAGCCCGCACCATGCTCGAGCAGGCTGACGAGCAACTGCGCCGAGTCGTCGACGACCTGCTTGAGCGCGCGCCCGACAGCGCTCGCGAGGCGCTCGAGGACGCGCGCGAGCACCTCCCCGAGATCCCGCGCCCCTGAGGGCGTGAGGGCGTGAGGCAGGCGCGCACGAAGGTCGCCGTCGCGGCGGTCGTCGTCATGCTCACCGCCATCGGCGCGCTTGCGCTGGTCGGCGTCCTGGACGATGACGGCGCGACCGGTCCGCCGACGGTACCCCGGGCGCTCGCGCAGGCTCGTGGCGCCATCAACGAGATTTACGAACGCTCGCGCGAGAGCGTGGTGTTCGTCCAGGCGGTGATCGTGCGCGAACAGGGATCGCCGTTCGGGCCGCAGGTCCAGCGCGGGATCGCGGCAGGTACAGGATTCGTCATCGACGACGAGGGGAGCGTGGTCACGAACGCCCACGTCATCGAGGGCGCCCGCGAGGTTTCCATCCGCGTTGCCGAGAACTCGCTCGTCCGCGCCGAGGTCGTAGGCAGTGACGCTGCCAACGACCTGGCGCTGCTGCGCGTCGATCCGGACAAGCTCGACGCCGATCCGCTGGTGCTCGGCGACTCCGACGACGTTCGCGTCGGCGACCCGGTGCTGGCGCTCGGCAACCCACTCGGCCTAGAGGACACGATCACCGCGGGTATCGTCTCGGCCAAGCAGCGTCGCATCACGGCACCCAACGGATTGACAATCGAGAACGTCATCCAGACCGACGCCGCCGTCAACCAGGGTAACTCGGGCGGACCGCTGCTGGACATGCACGGTCGCGTGGTCGGCGTCAACTCCCAGATCGCCACATCCGGCCGCGGCACGACGGGCTTCATCGGAATCGCGTTCGCCGTTCCCGTCAAGACTGTCAAGGAGATCATCCCCGACCTCGCCGACGACGGTCAGATCGACCGCGCGCGCCTCGGGGTGACGACCGTGACGCTCACGCCTGCGCTCGCCCAGCAGCTCGGACTCGACGTCAAGCGCGGAGCGCTCGTCGTCGGCGTGACGAACGCCAGCCCCGCCGCCGAAGCCGGCGTGCGCGGCGCCGGTACGCCGCGCGGCGCGCTGACCCGCGGCGGCGACGTCATCGTCCGCGTCGGCGACCGCGAGATCGACTCCGCCGAGGATCTCCGCAACGCGATCGCCGACCTACGCCAGGGCGACAGCGTGCCGATCGAACTGGTCCGCGACGGTGACCGGCGCACGCTCCAGGTTCCTCTGGGGAAGGCCGGCTGATTGGCACGGGTGCGAGCTCGCGGCTGGCGTCAGCCGGCAGACACGTCCAGGTTGGATCGCGTCTGATCGCGGGTCCGGGAGGCCCAGTCGCGGGCGGGGTCTTGAACCGCGTGCGGCGGCTGCGTTGGCCCCGCTGGACGCGCGCTCCCGGCTGAGTCCGGGGTGCGCGTCCCTCGGCGACCAGTGAATCGCGTCGGGCTACCCGAGGAGAAAGGGGATGTCACCAGCGAGCATGCCCTCGACGCGTTGCAGGCGCGCCGCGCGCGCGGGGCGCTGTGGCTGCAAGCTCTCACCGGTGACAATGACGACGACCAAGTTGCAGACACGATTGGCCTCGTCGCCGGCATCTCGCGTCACACGAACGCGTAGATGCGCCGCATCGCGAACCATCGTCCCTCAGGCGTAGACGCGGTCATACATCGACGATCGAGCGCGCGCGCTCGCCGTTGGCCCCGGTCACCTCCAGCGCCAACGGGAAGTTGGTCAGGACGTCGGGTGACACTTCGAACAGGACGAGTGCTCCGTCGTTGAGGCGCTCACTGGCGGACCCCTTGGCGGGCAGGCAGTCACCAGCTGCGATCGGACGAGTGTCGTAGACGAACGGGTTGCTCGCCGGCAGCGCAGCGGAGGGCTCGATCCGCGCTCCGAACGCGTCGACGAGCGCGAGCTCCCGCGACGGCGTCTCTGTCGTGGCGGTCGGGTTGCACACGCGCAGAAACATGCCGTACCAGACCCTGCCCCGATCGGGTCGGCGGCCGGAGAGCAGCTGGCGGTCCGGCAGGATGTGCGGGTTCAGCCGGCGGGCGATCTGCGGGTCGTAGCGCAGGCCGCCGACGACGACCGGCCGTTCCTCCTCGGCGGCCTCGTCGCGATCAACGCCCGCGCCCGGCGGCGGGTTGGCGCCGCCGTCGGAGAAGCACAGGCTCCGCAGGCGCTCGTCGTCCGAGTCGTCCGAGTCGCCTGGCGTGCACGCTCCGCGTAGCTCGCGCAGCTTCTGCGCTACCGCTCGATAGGTGTCGTCCTGTGAGAAGCGCTCCGGGAACACGAAGACGACGTTGGCCGCCCGGATCGCGGACTCGCCGCTCTCGAGATCGACGACCGACGGCGACGCGCGCTTGGCGTGGCTGACGTTCGCGAACACGAGCACGTCGAACTTGCGGCCCGACTGGCTGGCGTAGCGCACGCTATCCAGCAGCGCGGCGTCGTCGAGCTCGGGGTGGTCGACGTCGCCGGCGGTCCGCACGACCGCGAGCTTGCCGTGCTCGATCACCGACTCGATCTCCGACAACGTCAGAAACGGTCCGTCGGCGGCTGACGCCCCCGACCCGGCGTCCTCGTCGCCGCCGCAGCCCGTGACCAGGCCGGCGAACAGGGTGAGCGCCAGCACGACGCCGAGGAGATGTGCTCGCAGCGCGCCACGCACGGTCTGTCACGGTTACCCCGTGGCTCGAGGTACATGACGATTGGGGTGCAGCGGCCCGCCCGGGCGTCAGGGCGCTGACACCAGGCACGCGCTGCGATGACCGGCCGGGTATGCGCACACCGTGATCCAGATGCGTCGTGTCCCGACCGCCGTGCCGCGGTGGATCGCCTGGCCCCCGCAGCGCTGGCCGGCGTCCTGATCGGGCTGGGCCTCGGACTATGGGCCAACGTCTCGGGCGTGGTGCTCGCGTTCTACGGCCTCGTGCTCGGGACCGTGCTGGGCATGCTCGTGCTCAGCCTGCGCGGAGGGCGGCACTGACGCTGGCGTCTCGCTGCGCACTCGCGAACAACGGGCTTGTTGACTGTCCGCCGCCTGACCCTGCGGCTATCGACTCCGCCCGCGGCGGGGACAGGGCTCTTACCTCCCATCTCGCCCAAAGGAGCAGCGATGAACGTCATGCCCCACACCAGCGCGACCATCGACGGCGTACGTCGCAGCGTCGCCAGCTTCGACGACTACGGCGGCGCGCAGCGTGCCGTCGACACGCTCTCAGACCGCGGGTTCCCAGTCGAGCGCGTCGCGATCGTCGGCACGGGATTGCGCTACGTCGAGCAGGTCAAGGGACGCCTCACGATCGGTCGTTCGGCGCTATCGGGTGCCGGTCGGGGAGCGCTGCTGGGGATGCTCTTCTGGTTGCTGTTCGGGCTCTTCTTCACCGTCGAGCAGGGGTTCCTGGGAGTGCTCGTCTACAGCGTCGCGATCGGCCTGATCTTCGGCGCGATTATCGGCGCGCTCGACCACGCCGCCACGGGTGGCCGGCGCGACTTCTCATCGGTGGCGCACACGCAGGCCGAACGCTACGACGTGCAGGTCGATGTCGAGGTCGCTGACAGCGCCAGCCGGCTGCTACGGGAGATTCCGCAACAGCCCGCCGCCGATCACGCGCCGCCGTCTGCCGCCTGAGCCCGACGCAGCGCGTTTCGCCGATGTCGCGCCGGGCACGCTGATCGCGCCCACGTGCTGCGCGCAGCCGCGGGAGCGCAGGTGCGCGCGGTCGGCCAGCTGCGGATCGCGACATCGACGAACCCGCTGCGCCGCGGCGGTGAGGGCGATCTGTCCGCCGAGTCGCTCGGCGAACCCGTGCTCGACGCCGCAGATCACACTCGTTCCCGCGGGACCGCGCGATGACTCCGAGCGCCAGCGGGGTACCGCTCGGCCGCAGCTCCATAGCAGTGCGCTGAGCCGAGCCTCACCAGCCTGTGGAGATCATGCTCTCGAGCGTGTCGAACACGTTGACCTCCATCGCGTGAGCGTCCTTGAGGGCTTCGACGAGATGTTCGGGCGGTGAGATCGTCATGGCACGCGGCTCCCTGTTGTCGGGTCATGGCAGTGGCATAACGGCCGTAGCCGGCCGCGTCGGTGGCTGTGGCGGCGACCCGGTCAGCAGCCACGAGCCGTCGCTGTGGCGCGCGAGTTGTCCCGCACGAGTGAGCTGCCCAAGGGCTGTGGACGCGGTGGGTCGGCGCATACACGTCAGATGTGCCAGCAGCTCGTGCGTGAGGGGCAGCGTCACAAGCACGCCGTCGGGTGTCATGCGTCCCCAGCGGTCGGCGAGGTGCCAGAGGAGCATCAGCAGCCTTGTCTCGGCGTGACGCACATGGGCGATCGCGAGCGTCAGCGACAGCGTCCGGGCACGTGCGGTCGAGCGTGACAGCAGCGCCCCGAGGATCGTCGGGAAGCGCGCGACGACGTTGGCGAAGGCGCTGTCGAGTACCGCGAGCCACGCCGGGCGCAAGACCCGCCATGACGTCGTATGCGGCAGCGAGAACAGCTCATCGGCCTGGTCCCACGGCCGGACGAGGTCGCCCGCTCCGACGAGCTCGGGACACTCGCGGCCATCCAGCTCGACGCACCGGATCAGCAGACCGTCGAGGACGAGCAGCCCGAGCGCGCCGGGTCCGAGATCGTCTGGCGGCACCCATGCTCCTGCCTGTAAGTACCGCGTGCGGACCGTGACCCGCCGTCGTAGAACGTTGGCGGTGTGGCCGTCGAGACCGGTGAGCAGGTCCGGTTCGTGCGCGAAGACGCGAACAGTCTGCGGTCGCGGGCTGCGCACCAATCGCTTCCCGAAGAGGTCTTCGTGGTGATCGGGCTGCGGATCGGGCGGTGGGTGGGTCACAGTGGCCATGTCATTGCCGTACCCGTCCGCGGCCGTCCGGCGTTGGCGGCGGAGCACCATCTCCTGTGCGGTGCACCCACCATCCGACGACGCTGCTCGGCGCACGGTTTCCAATCGGGAGCGGGCGCTCCGGGCCGGAGCTGCCGCGAATAGGTGCGCATCCGGCATCGTCCCTGTCTCGCGCCTGACACCGGGGGTGGCGCTGCGACAGCCGCTCGATAAGACTCGGTCAAGTGAGCATTCATCGCTGCAAGGTCCTACGCTGCGGGCAGGCCGGTTCGCGACCGGTCGCGTGGCGGACTGGCCACGCGGAGCGCGACGTGCCCGTCCGGCGGAGCACGAACACGTCATGACTCGGCGCGGCCGCCGTCCGACGGCCCGCAGCCTCATCCCTGCCGGGGTCAGCCGGTGGCTTACGCTGTTCGTGCTCACCCGTGGGATCGCGACGACGCTGGCCGCCGTTCTGCTGATCGTTCATCGCGGCACAGACCACGACCTCCTGCTTGCCGCGGTCGCCGTTGCCTACGCAACGGTCAGCATCTTCGCGGCCGCCTTCCGGCCGCGGCTGGCTCGAGCGCCGACCGCATGGGCGTTCGATGGCGCAGTAGTGTTGGCGCTGGTCCTCGAGGCGGCCGAGTGGCGCAGTTCGTTCTATCTCCTGGGGCTCACCGCATTGGTGCTCCCCTCCACCGCGCTGGGCTTCCGTCAGGCGCTGGCCTGGGGGAGCGCCTACACACTGGCGTATTTCGGCGTCGCACTCGCGACCGGGATCGACTGGAGCACGCTTGAGACGACGGCGCGGCTGGAGGCCTTCTCCACCCACCTGATGATGCCAATGCTCGTGACGCTCGCGCTCGCCTACGCGACCCAGCTGCTCGCCCGCCTCGAGGCCGAGCGCGAGCGCTCCGAGCGTTTGGCGTTGCAGTCAGAGCGACGCCGGATCGCCTGGGAGCTGCACGACTCGGCCAAGCAGCGAATCCACGCCGCCCACCTCATCCTCGGCGCCTTTTGCGAGCGCCGCGACATCAGCGAGCGGGGAGGGCTGGACCAGGCGATCCACGAGCTGCGCGCTGCGACGACCGACATGGAGACGAGCCTGGCCGACCTGCGCGCACCGCTGCTGGAAGGACGGCGGCTCGCCGCCGTCCTGCGCGAGCGCGCCGACCAGCTCGCCGCCGCCTGCCCTGCTCAGATCAACGTGCATGGCGAGGCGTCAACGCTGCCGCCGTTCGTGGCCGCGCACACCTACCGCATCGCCAACGAGGCGCTGGCCAACGCGGTGCGCCACGCGAGCTGCGCTCACATCGACGTGCGGCTGGAGCACAAGCCCGAGCGCCTCTCGCTGCGGGTAACCGACGACGGGCGCGGCATCTCCACAAACACACGGTCCGGGGCAACCGGGCTGCAGTCGATGCGCGAGCGGGCCCACGCGATCGGCGGTGAGCTGGTCATCGCACCCGCCGTCCCCGGCCCCGGGACGGCCGTGAGCCTCGTGGTCCCGCTCATTGCAACCGAAGGAGAACACCGATGATCCGCATCCTGTTCGTCGACGATCACCCCGCCGTGCGCGCCGGCCTTCAGACCGTCATGCACGATGAGTGCGGGCTCGTGCCGGCGGGAGCCGCTGCCAGTGAGCACCAGCTGTGGCCCGCGCTCTACCGCACCCGACCAGACGTCGTGCTGCTGGATTACCATCTCCCCGGCAGCGACGGCCTGATCGTGTGCCGCCGCATCAAGACGACCGCTCCGCCGGTCCCGCACGTGCTGATGTACTCCGCCTATGCGGGCGCCGACCTTGCCGTGCCCGCGATCGTCGCCGGCGCTGACGGCGTCGTCCACAAGCAGGCCCCCGCGGCGGAGCTGTTCCAAACGATCCGCACCGTCGCGCGCGGCGAATGCGTCCTGCCCGACATTTCACCACAGATGCTGACACGCGCCGCCGAGCGCCTCGGCGTCGAGGACCGGCCGATCCTTGCGATGCGCATCAACGGCACCCCGCTGACCGAGATCGCGGACACCCTCCGTCTCCAGGCCGACGAGCTCGCGCATCGCATCCAACGGATCGTCGGACGGCTGCGCGTCGATGTTCCTGCCAGCGCCGCGTGAACCGGGCGCGACGCCGGGAGCCGGTGAGCACGATCAGAATCCTCGGGCATCGCCCGTCCGCCGATCAGACCTCAGTGAGGTGCGCCAGGTTCGGAGTCCCCCATCGCTTTGATGGACACCGTGACGAGGTACTACGACGCGCATCCGATCGAGCACATGAGCCACCATCTCACGAGGCTCGCCTACGACATGAATGACGGGGCCCCTTGTCGTCTCCGGTGACGACGCGATCGACGCGCACCCCGCGATCGCCGGGAGAGATGTCCAGCCATCCGGGGCGACTCGGGACACCGTGGCTGCTGGACGGCATCCTGGACAGCCGCAGCCAGCTGCCGATCCGCATCCACAGCACCGTCACCGCCGGCTACAGCGACGTCATCTTCGCGCTGTTCGACCTCCTCGGCCTGCAGTTCGCCCCGCGGCACGCCGGCCTGCCCACACCCGCCTGTGGCTCACCGAACCCGCTCACGACAGCCCAGTCGGCCGGGTGCAAACACCGCGTCGATCCCGACCTGATCTCTGGCCAGTGGATGAGCTGCTGCGCGTCGCGGGATCGCTTGCCCAAGGCACCGTGACCGCAAGTCTGCTCGTCGCGCGCCTGCACGCCCAGCAGCGGCGCAGCACGCTCGCCGCCGCGCGACTACGGTCGGCTGGTCAAGACCGAGTTCGTGCTGCGCTACCTCACACGCCCTCGGGAGCGCCGCGGGATCCATCGCCAGCTCAACAAGGGCGAAAACGAGATGGTCGAACACGAGCGCGCGGCCGGACGGCCGCTCGATGACGTCGACCTCGCGCGGCTGTCGCCGGCGATCCACGCCCACATCAACCTCAACGGGCGCTACCACATCCATCCCGACCAGCCACCCCGGCACGTATCGCCTGGGCGAGACACGCTCGCGACCTACCGGTGCCCCGCGGCCAATGGGCTACTTCCACTGACCGAACTCCCGCATTTCTGCTCCGCTGCTAGGCAGACCCCAAGTCCGCCGCGCTAAGCAGCTGGCCTACGAAGAAGTTGACGCGCCTGAAGGGGCTCAGCCGGCGTGGGTTCCGCAGCCGCCACCGCCGCAGCAGCCCAGGGAGGCCATCTTGGTGCCGATGTCGGACTGGAAGCTGCGCTGCCCGCCGGCGAGGTTCGGAGTCAGGAACGTCGACAGCAGGCGCTGGGTTTCCTCATCGCCGCAGGCGGGACACGGCGGAGCTGGTGCGTCGGAGCGCGAGAGCTCTTCGAAA
>JALZJA010000109.1 GCA_030860005.1 Actinomycetota bacterium | reverse complement strand
GCGCGGCGGCACGCTCGGGCGCGGACCGCGCCGCCCGTGCGGCGCCGGTAAGGATCGGGTGGCGGAAACGCAGCGGCGCCGTGTCGTCGAAGATCTCCGCGCGCGTCAGATCCCCGGCAGCGGGCGCTGCCTCGCTCATCGGGAGGTCGGCGAGCTCGGCAGCCAGGCCAAGGTCCACGTCATCGCCCAGCATGGCCGTCGCCTGGGCCAGCGCGCGGGCCGCGGGACCGAGCCGGTCAAGCGTCGCTCGTACCGTGCGCGCCACCATAGGCGGAGTGGTCTGGGTGACCTGCTCGGCGCCTGCGGCGGTGAAAGCAATGCCCCTGGCTCGTAGCGTCCGCACGACCTCCCCGAGCAGGAAGGGGTTCCCGCCCGTGGCCTCGTGGCACGCGCGGGCGAAGCCGTGCTCGACGGGGCCCTCGTCGAGCGTGCGCAGGAGCGCCTCGACCCCCGCCGGCCCAAGCGGTGGCGGCTGGACCACCTCGGTCGCCGGATCGCTTCGGATCTGCGCCAGGCCAGCAGCCGCCGCGCGGTCCTCGTCGGCTCGCGTGCAGATCACGAGCGCGACCGCGAGCGAATCCACGCGCCGAGCCAGATAGGCGAAAAACCGCAGCGACGGCTCGTCCGCCCAGTGGGCATCGTCAACGGCCAGCAGCAACGGGCCGCGCTCTGCCAGGTTCGCCGTAAGCCAGTACAACCCGTGCAGGACTCCCGCGGGCGCCGCATCAGGGCCCGCCGGGACGTCGAGGACGGCGCTCTGCGCAAGACGCGCCGCGCCGGCGAAAAGATGATCGCGATCGGCTTCGTCGCGCACAGCCTGCTCGAGGCACTGGCGCACGAGACCCATCGCATACTCACGCTCCAGCGCGCTTCCGCGCCCGTGCAGGACGGCCATCCCGGCCATCGCGGCGCGTTCTCGGATGCTTGTCAGCAGGCTCGTCTTGCCGATCCCCGCCGGTCCTTCGATCAGCGCAGTCGCACCCGCCCCCGCCCGGGCAGAATCCAGCACCGCGTCGAGGCGCGCGAGCTCGTCATCGCGCTCCACGAGCGAGAGCGCCTGCGCCCTGCCACGTGTCGGTGTACGCACCGTCGGCCAAGCCTACCCACGCCCACAGAGCTACGCCTTGGCCCGATCCCAGGGTCGGGTCCAGGGTCATCCCCGTAGCGCGGCGATCCACAGCGGCGAGACGATCGCCCCGCGCCGAGCGAAGCACGGCGTTCACATCCACGACAGATCCGGAAGGGCCCGTATGAGCATCCAAACTGAGCTCGTCTCGAAGTTCGCCGGCGAGCTGATCCGTCCCGACGATCCAGGTTATGAGCAGGCCAGGCGGGTCTTCAACGGGGCGATAGACAAGCGTCCCGCGCTGATCGCGCGCTGCACCGGTCCCACGGACGTGCAGGCCGCGCTGGCCCACGCGCGCGAACAGGACCTGCTCGTCGCCGTGCGCGGTGGCGGACACTCAGCATCCGGCTACTCCTGCTGCGACGACGGGATCGTGATCGACACCGCGCCGATGAAGCACGTGCAGATCGACGTCGAGCGGCGCACGGGCCGCTTCGGCGCCGGTCTGACGTGGGGTGAGTTCGACGCGGCGACACAGGAACACGGCCTCGCGGTCACCGGCGGGCGGGTGACGCACACCGGCATCGCCGGCCTGACGCTCGGCAGCGGCTCGGGCTGGCTCGAGCGTATATGCGGAATCACCTGTGACAGCCTGATCTCCGCCCAGGTCGTGACCGCCGCCGGCCGCGTGCTGCGCACCAGCGCAGACGAGAACGCCGACCTGTTCTGGGGGCTGAAGGGCGGCGGTGGCAACTTCGGCGTCGTGACCGAGTTCGAGTTTCGCCTGCACCCCGTCGGGCCGATCGTCTACGCCGCGATGATCCTGCACCCGCGCGCAGCCGCTGGGGCGCTGCTGCGCTTCTACCGCGACTTCATGGCCGAGGCTTGCGACGAGGTCGGCGGCGGCTTCTCGCTGCTGACCGCGCCAGCTGAGCCGTTCGTGCCCGAGGAGGGACGCGGCCGGCCCGCCGCCGGCCTGATCGTGCTCTACGTCGGCGATCCCCAGGAGGGCGAGCGGGTCCTGGCGCCGCTGGTGCAATGGGGTGAGCCGTGGCTGAAGATGGCCCAGCTGATGCCCTACACGGCCGTTCAGCAGATGACCGATCCCGCGCATCCCTGGGGGATCGGCTACTACGCCAAGGCCGACTACCTGACCGAGTTGCCCGACGAGGCGATCGACGCGATGATCGACAAGGTCGGCCAGGCCGCCTCGCCGTTCACGGGTATGCACCTCGCCCCGCTCGGCGGCGCGTTCGCGCGCGCCGAT
>JALZJA010000093.1 GCA_030860005.1 Actinomycetota bacterium | reverse complement strand
GGCCACCCGATCATGCCGGGCTCTGTATCGCTAGGCGTCGCAGCAGAGTGAGGGTTCGACGCTCAAGACCGGCGGGTACACGCCCCCCCATGATCGGCGCCCTCGTCCTCGGCCTCGTGGCCGGCTTCATCGGAAAGCTCCTCATGCCGGGCAAGGACCCGGGCGGGTTCATCGTGACGATCCTGCTCGGCCTGGCCGGATCCGTGGTCGGCTTCTTGATCTTCACCGAGCTGCTCGGGATCGGCGACAACGAGATCTTCGACCTCGGCGGGCTGATCGGCGCGGTCATCGGCGTGATGATCCTGCTGTGGGGCTACCGGCTCGCGCTCGGCTCGGGCGGCCGGCGCCGCTCCCTCAGGCCCTGACCCGCTCAGCGGCGCGCGCCGTCGGGGGCGAACTGCGACGTGATCGCTTCCTCGAGGCCGGGATCGAGCACGACCAGGACCTCGTCGCCGGGCGTGATGATCGTGTCGCTCTTGGGGACGAAGCCCGCCTTGCCGCGCGGTAGCACGGAGATGATGAGGCTGCCGTCGGGCAAGTCGATCTCCGACACCGCACGGCCGGCGGCGGGTGCGCCGTCGCTCACCTCGAGCTCGATGATCTCGAGCTGCTCGTCGGGCAGGTCGAGCAGGTGGACGAGGCCGTGGCCGGGAACCTCGTGCTCGATGATGTTGAGGATCAGGTCGGTCGCCGACACCGCCGGACCGATGCCGAGCAGCTTGAAGTGCTGGAGATTGCGCGGGTTGTTGCAGCGCGCGATGACACGCTCGCAGAGGTACTTCTCCTTGGCCACCTGGCAGATGAGGATGTTGTCCTCGTCGTCGCCCGTGACCGCCACGACGAGGTCCGCGCGCTGGATCCCGGCGCGCTCGAGCACCCACAGCTCGGTTCCGTCGCCGTACTGGACCGCGTGCTCGAGCTCCTGCTCGATGCGCAGATACGCGCGACGGTCCTGCTCGATGAGCGTCACCTCTTGGTTGTTGCGGATCAGCTCCCGCGCGAGGTTGAGTCCGACCTTCCCTCCGCCGACGACGACGACGTACATCAGCGTTGGATGGGCTCCAGGACGGTGTTCTCGAACATCTCGATCGCCACCTTCGTCGGGCAGATCGTGTGCAGGCCCTGCTCGGCGTACCAGTCCGACCGGGCCGGGTCGAGCACGCGGACGATGACGCGCGCGATCCCGAAGCGCTTCTGGGCGATCTGCGCGACGGTGAGGTTCGTGTTGTCGCCGTTCGTCGAGCAGATGAAGACGTCCGCCTCCGCGATCCCCGCGGCGAGCAGCGCGTCGATCTCGATCGCGGTCCCGACGGTGAAGCGGCCGCCGGCGTCCTCCCATGAGGTCGGCTGGCCAGCGTCGAGACGCTCGTGCGAGAGCGGATCCTCGTCGAGCACTGACACGGTGTGGCCGGCGGCGAGCGCAGACTTGGCGACAGCAGAGCCCACGCGGCCGGCCCCGACGACCAGGACCATCATGGAGCGGATGCTATTGGACGCGCCGCCTCGCGGGGGATCTCCCCGGCCGGTGGTGCGGTCAGGATCACGCGGCAGGGCGCCTTGCGCACGACGTACTTCGTCACGTCTCCGACGAAGTTGTCCAGCGGCCCGCCGATCCCGCCGAGGATCGCCCCGCCGCGGATGCGCGATGGCTCCTCGGCGGCCATGACGATGACCTCCACGCCGCGCCGGATCGACTCGGCGACGATCGCCTCGCCCGCGCGCCGCGCGCGCACCGTCGCCGTCGCCACCTCGACGCCCTCGTACTCCTCCCCCACCAGCTTCGCGCGGGCAAGCGCGGCGCGGGCTCGCTTGACGAGCTCGTCCGGCAGGCGCGCGTCGAGCGGCAGCGACAGCGGGACCTCGAAGACCCACAGCGCCTCGATGACGGCCCCCTCTCCCTCGGCCCGGTCTTCGTGCTCGGCCGCCGCCAGGCGACCGGCGGTCTGGACGATGTCATCGTCCAGCGGGTGGCCGAGGATCGGGACGAGGATCGAGCCGTACTCGGTCTCGACCTGCTCGGCGCGCAGCACCGCCTCCGGTACGACGACGCGCCTGAACACGGGAATGTCACTGGAGCGCCGGTAGCCGACGTAGAGCGCCAGCCCGGCCGCCATCCACAGCGCGCCGACGTAGCGGGCACCCGCGTGGAAGAGGAGCAGCGTCACGAGCGCGACGGCCGCCATCACCGCGCCGAGCGCCGCCGGCAGCGGCAGGTCGCCGCCGCCGACGCGCACCGACAGCCCAATCCGGTACGGGCGGCGCAGGTCGGGCTCGCGGTAGCGCAGGACGCAGATCGACACGTGCGCGATGAGGAAGGCGAGCATCGCCCCGATGGCGTAGATGCCGACGACGAAGTCGAGATCCTTCGGCACGACGACCGTCGCGGCCAGGAGCGCGGCGACGACGATGACGACGTAGGGCGTCGCGAACTTCGGATGCAGGCGTCCCACGGCGCTCGGGATCTGCCGGTGCGTCGCCAGCGAGTACGCCAGCCGCGAGAGACCGAGCATCGCCGCGTTGGAGGCAACGATGAGCGTCATCGTCGCGAGTGCCGCCGTCGCGTAGACGAACGCACGCGAGAGCCAGTGCGGCTCGAACGTCTGGACGATCGCGATCATCGGCGCGTCGAGCGCGTCACCCGTCAGCGGGTCCGAGCCGGGCGTCAGCGGGAGCGCGGCGACTGCGACGAGCGAGATCCCGATGTAGATGACGATCACCGACGCCGTCGCGGCCGCAACCAGGCGCCTCAGTCCCCGCCGTCCGACCGTGACCTCGCCCGCGAGCCCCGACGCCGACTCCAGGCAGGTGAACGCGATCGTGCTGACCGTCAGCGCGAAGATCACGTCGCGCCAGCGCGGCGCGGTGCCGAGCTCGATCGAGTCCACGAGCGCGCCGAGGTCGACGACAAGCGCGCCGCCGGCGACGATGATCGCCAGCTGCAGCACGACGTCGAGCACGACGAGGCCCATCGCGCGGTCGCGCCACGACGCGCCGAAGCCGCGGATGTTGCGCACGGCGACGTAGGCGACGATCGCCAGCGCGATCAGCAACTCCGGCAGGCCCTCGCCGAGCGGCGCCCAGAACGCCGCCAGGTAGTTGACCGCGACGAACGCGGTCACCGCGATGAGGATGAGGAAGTCCAGCAGCACCGCCCAGCCGGCGACGAAGCTCCAAAGCTCGTTGAACGCGTACCGCGCGAAGACCGTCGCGCCCGCCCGCTCCTGGTGCAGCGACGCACCCTCGACGTAGGTCATCGTCGTCAGCACGAAGAACACCGCCGCCCCGAGGAAGACGAGCGGCGTGAGCCCGAGCGCGTTCTCGGCGACGACCCCCAGCGAGAAGTAGATCGCGCTCGCCAGCGACGTCCAGACGATGACGAACAGCGCCGGGGCGCCGATCGCGCGGCGCAGCATCAGCGCTCACCCCGATCGAGGTACAGGCGCGCGGCGCCGGCCGCCACGAACAGCACGCCCATCACGACGCCGGTCGCCAGCGGGCCGCCGCCACGCGACACGGTGACCGCGAGCAGCACGACGCCGATGACGACCATCGCCGCCGACAGCACGCGGGTCGCCGTCCGGTGCAGGTTGCGCGGCGGCGCCATCGTCAGGCCACGAGCTCGGGAGTTACGCGCGGTGTGACGGCGGGGTCCGATTCGATGATGACCCGGCACGGGCGCTCGGTCAGGACGGTCTCGACCGTCTTGCCAAACAGCGTCGTGCCGGTGCGCGGCGGCAGCGGCATGACGATCGCGCTCGCCCGGATGCTGCGCGCCTCCTCGATGATCACGCGGCCACCCTGCCCCGCGCGGATCTTCATGGCGCGCCCGCTCACGCGGCGGCCCCCCACCAGCTTGGCGTGCTCGATGACGCCCTGCGCCGCCCCCTCCTTCTCGGGCATCTCGGCATACAGCGGCGACGATTGCGGGACGGTGATCGTCACGAGCACGTAGATGCCCCGTCGCCTGCGCGCGGCGAGCTTGACGGCCGTTGCGATCGCCTGCGGCGCGTAGTGCTCGGCCTCGAGCGCGACGAGGATCGACTCGTACTCGGCCTCGGTCTCGACGACCGCCTGCGGCACGACGACCTTGAAGGTCGTCGTGAGATCCAGGCCCTGGCGGCGGCGGTAGACGACGTACAGCGCGATTCCGAGCGCGAGCCACATCACCCCGGCGAGCGCGACGTCGAGGTTGAGGATCGTCACGACGACGAACGAGATCGCCGTGCCCGTGCCGCCGCAGATCGCGAACAGCGGCACATCGACGCCGCGGATCCGCATGTTGCCCGGGCCGCGGTAGGGCCGCTTGAAGTCCGGCTCGATCGCCCGCAGCCGCATGACGGACAGGTGCGCCACCGTGAACGACAGCATCGCCCCGAACGCGTACATCTTGCCCAGGAAGTCGGCCTGCCCGGGCAACAGCGTGATCATCGCGATCGCGGCGAAGATGACGATCCCGATCCACGGCGTCCCGTGCCTGGGGTGCAGCTGGCGCAGGCGGTCCGGAACCTGGCGATGGATGCCCATCGAGTAGACGAGCCGCGACACCCCGATCAGGCCGGCGTTCGTGGCGATGAACAGGATCGTCGCCGCCAGCAGGCCGACGTACAGCTCGCCCGCGCCCTGCAGCGCGCCGAGGTCGATCTGCTTGACGACGCCGAGGATCGGGTCGCCGGCGTAGCCGCCCTCCTCCTCGGGCAGGCCGAGCAGCGTCTGGTACTCGCCGGTCTGCTCGTTGAACGTCACCGGCAGCGCCGACAGCGCGACGGCGGGCAGCGTGAAGTAGATCGCGAACACCGCCAGGCGCACGCGGCTGATCGCCGCGGGGATCGTCGTGCGCTCTTCCTTGGCCTCCTCGGCGAGGTTGGAGATCGTCTCGATGCCCGTGTAGGCGACCATCCCGATCGGGATCGCCAGCAGGAAGTCCGACCACGTGGGCGCGACGCCCAGGCTCACGTTGTCGACGAGCGTGTCCGGGCTCAGCACGAGCACGACGCCGACGAGCACGAGCAGCAGCTGGGTCATGAAGTCGACGACCGCGAGCGCGATGTTCAGCCCCGCCGACTCCTTGACGCCGCGAACGTTGATCGCGGCCAGGATCGCGATGATCGCGGCCCCCGCGATGATGTCGCCGGGCGAGGAGCGCAGCGGCTCCCAGAACAGCCCGCCGACGTAGTGCGGCACGAAGAACGCCGAGATGGCGACCGTGATGACGTAGTTGAGCATCTGGCCCCAGGCCGCGAAGAAGGACCAGAACTCGTTGAACGCGTGGCGCGCGAACGACGCCGAGCCGCCCGCCTCCGGATACATCGTCGTTCCCTCGGCATACGTCGCCGCCGTCCAGAAGAAGATCACCCCGGTGATGACGAAGACGATCGGCGTGAGGCCGAGCGCGAGCGCCGCGACGAGGCCGAGCGCGTAGTAGATGGATGAGCCGACGTTTCCGTAGGCCGTCGCGAACAGCGCGTTGACCCCCAGAACACGCTGCAGACCCTGGAGCCGGCGTTCTGCCATAACCGGCGCGAGAGTCTACGCCGCGGTCGGGGGTCGGCTTTGCGCTGTGCGGCACGGCGCGTCGATCAGCGCGAAGTCGGGGTTGACGGAGGGGTGTGACGAATAACGTCGACATACTGGACGTTTGTCTTCACACCCCGCTTGACCCGGCCGCACGGCCAGGCAGAACCAACCGCCGTTCCTTATAGATGCTGTGTCGGGAACGCGGGCCCGGCGCGTCAGCCGTCGAGCGCGAACTCGAGCACGGCCTCGATCGTCACGTCGTTTGACAGCGTCAGGCTGCCGTCGGGCAGCTCCTCCTGCCAGTCCAGCCCGAAGTCGCGGCGGTCGACCGTCACCGCCAGCTCGACGGTGACCTGCTCGTTGCCGGTCAGCAGATGCGAGCCGGGGACGCCGATGCGGCCCGACGCCTCGACGGGCTGTATGTGGCCGTGGATCGTCAGGTTGCCCGCCACCGTGATGTCGCGCGAGCCGTCCTCGCCGCGAACCTCGCTCCCCACGAAGAGCACGTCCGGATAGCCCGCGGCGTCGAGGAACTCCGCCGAGAGCATTCGCTCGCGGATGTCGGGCTGGTTGAGGTCCAGGCTGTCGAGCGCCACCGTGATCTCCAGCGTGCCGGCAGCCACGTCGAGCGTGCCATCGATCTCGCGAAAGCCCGCGCGGTAGTCGCGCATGCCCAGATGGCGCACGCTGAAGGTCACCGACGAGAAGCCCGCGTCGACGTGCCAGAGCCCGCCTCCGAGCTCTCGCTCCAGGATGCTCCCGCCCGTCATGCGGACCCGCGCGCCGCTACGCGACGAGCGGGATGATGAGGATGGCGACGATGTTCGCCACCTTGATCATCGGGTTGATCGCCGGGCCGGCGGTGTCCTTGTAGGGATCGCCGACCGTATCGCCCGTGATCGAGGCCTCGTGGGCGAGGGTGCCCTTGCCGCCGAATGCGCCGTCCTCGATGAGCTTCTTCGCGTTGTCCCAGGCACCACCGCCGGCCGTCATCGAGACGGCGACGAACAGGCCGACGACGATGACGCCGATCAACAGTCCCCCCAGCGCCTGGACGCTGAGCAGACCGACGATCAGCGTGAACACGATCGGGATCATCGACGGGACGATCATCTCGCGCTGGGCCGTCTTCGTGACGATGTCGACGCAGCGCGCGTAGTCGGGCTCGTCGGTGCCGTCCATGATGCCCGGCTTCTCGCTGAACTGGCGCCGCACCTCGTCGACGACGGCGCCGCCGGCGCGGCCGACGGCCTCCATCGACAGCGCGCCGAAGAGGTAGACCATCATGCCGCCGATCAGCAGGCCGATGAGCACCTCCGGGGCGTCGAGCAGGAACGAAACGGGCTCCTCGCCGCCCTTGACGAGCTCCTCCTGCAGCTCGATCTTGAACGCCGCGAACAGCACGAGCGCCGCGAGGACGGCCGAGCCGATCGCGTACCCCTTCGTGACCGCCTTCGTCGTGTTGCCGACCGCGTCGAGCGGGTCGGTGACCGCGCGGACCTCCTCGGGCATGTCCGCCATCTCGGCGATGCCGCCGGCGTTGTCGGTGATCGGGCCGAAAGCGTCGAGCGCGACGATCAGGCCGCAGAGACCGAGCTGCGCCATGACCGCGACGCCGATGCCGTAGATGCCGCCGAGCTCGTTGGCGCCGAAGATGCCGAGCGCGAGCACGAGCGCGGGCAACGCCGTGGCCTGCATGCCTTGCGCGAGGCCGGAGATGATGTTCGTCGCATGGCCGGTCTGCGACGCGGACGCGGTCTTCTTCACCGGGCCGAAGCGCGTGGACGTGTAGAAGTCGGTGATGACGAACAACAGCGCCGTGACGCCGAGGCCGATGAGCGAGCAGAAGTACAGCTGCGTGGCCGACGGGGCGAAGACGCTGACGTCCGAGGTGCGGGTCACGAGGTCGGACATGAGCCAGCTCGTGACCGGGATGAACGCGACCGCGGCGATGACGCCGGACAGGATCAGCCCCTGGTAGAGCGCGCGCTCGACGTTGCCCGCCGCGGACTTCACCGCGAACGTGCCGAGGATCGACGCGAGGATCGCGACGCCGCCGAGGACGAGCGGATACAGCGCGACCTCCGTCGCGTTCTCGCTCGCGAACGTCAGAACGCCGAGCAGCATGACGGCGACGGCCGTCACGGCGTAGGTCTCGAAGAGGTCGGCGGCCATGCCGGCGCAGTCGCCGACGTTGTCGCCGACGTTGTCGGCGATGACCGCCGGGTTGCGCGGGTCGTCCTCGGGGATGCCGGCCTCGACCTTGCCGACGAGGTCGGCGCCCACGTCGGCGCCCTTCGTGAAGATGCCGCCGCCGAGCCGCGCGAAGACGGAGATCAGCGAGCCGCCGAATCCGAGGCCGATGAGCGCGTCGATGGCCTCCTTCTGGGACTCGTCGAACAGCGCCGTGAGGACGCCGTAGTAGCCGGCGACGCCGAGCAGCGCGAGGCCGACGACGAGCATGCCGGTGATCGCGCCGCCGCGGAAGGCGGCGTCGAGCGCCGGGCTGATGCCGCCGCGGGCGGCCTCGGCGACGCGCGAGTTGGCCCGGACGGAGACGTTCATGCCGATGAATCCGGCGGCGGCGGAGAGGATGCCGCCGAGCGCGAAGCCGACCGCGACCGCGATGCTCTGAAGCGGGATGAGGACGACGAAGAGGACGGCCCCGACGATCCCGATGGTCGTGTACTGACGGCGCAGGTAGGCGGACGCGCCTTCCTGGACGGCCTTCGAGATCGTGACCATCTTCTCGTTGCCGGGCGAGAGCGTCAGCAGTGAGCGCGTCGTAAGCGCTCCGTAGAGCACTGCAAGTCCGGCGCACACGAGCGCAACGACAACCCCGTGGTCCGTTAGGAAATCGCTCAAGGGGAGAAGCCTCCAGAAGTCTTTGATGCCAGGGACGTTCTGCTAACCGCGGGACAGGCGGCAGCGGCCCCAGCCACGTGCCACGTCAAACGCGCGCCGAGTCTATACCGGCGCGCGTCCGCGACGCGCGCTGATGCACTGCGAAAGCCCCGCGCGGAGCGGGAAAGCTACTGCCCCGGCACCCACAGCCGCCCGCTGGACTGGGCGGGACCCGTCGTCCCGTCCTTCGGCGCCGCCGGCTTGGGCTCGGCCGGATCCTCGCCCCCGGCCGCCGCGGAGGCAGTGGCGCCCGAGCGCGCGTAGGCGAGCTGGAGCTGTGACAGCGCGTCCCGGATCTGCTTGACCTCGGATCCGAGCACGGGCTCGACGAGCGGCAGCAGCGCGCGCGTCGCCTCGATGGCCTGGCCGACCTGAGCGAGGTCGATCTCCTCGTCGCCGGCGCCGGTCAGCCCGGCGCGTCGCGCGGCGAGGTTCAGCAGCGAGATGACGGTCTGCACGAGCACGTCGTCGACGCGGATGTGCTTCAGCTCCTCCTCGTATGCGGCCCGCAGCTCCTCCTCGCTGAGATCGTCGGGGATCTGCGGGTCATCGGCCGCGGTCTGTGTGGCGTCGGCGACCTCGTCGACATCGACGGGCCGGGCCTCGTCGGGCCGCTGCGCTTCGCTCTGGCTCATGCCGGAACCTCCTGGGCGTACGTGGTCATCGTCTCGCGCACGGTCGAAGCGTAGACCTCGCGCAGATCCGCGCCATCCAGATGCGCGGCGCGCTGGCGCTGCGCGCCGTTGGGCCGGTCGAAAGCCAGATCGATTCGCTGCTCGTCGCGGACGGGCGCCGTCCACGCCAGCAGGTCGTCGAGCGCCGTGCGGGCCTCGATCTCGACGCCCAGCCGCAGGTCGATCAGCGGACCGTCCATCCCGTAACGGGTCGCGCGCCACATGTTCTCCTCGATAAGCCGTGACGCCGGGTCTTCAAACGGCACGTCCTCGTCGACGTCGCGCAGCGCCTGCCCGACGCAGGCGACGATCAGACCGGCGAGCTCCTCGGATTCCGCGGCCGTGATCTGTGCGTCGCAGATGCGCACCTCGACGGTCCCGAAGGACGCGTGCGGCCGGATCGACCACCACATCTGCGTGTACTCGACGACCGAGTTCGTCCTGATGAGGACATCGAGATAGTCGCGGAACGCGGGCCAGCCACCGAACGCATCCGGCACGCCGCAGCGCGGAAAGGACTTCGTGAACGTCTGCGTGCGAACCGAATGCAGGCGCGTGTCGTGGCCTTCGAGGAACGGCGAGCTGGCGCTGACGGCGAGCAGCAGCGGCAGGACCGGTCGCAGGCGGTCGCATGCGCGCACGGCGCGGTCGGCGTCGCGCGCGCCGACGTGCACGTGCAGCGAGAACGTGTTGTTGCGCCGCGCGACGTACCCGAGCCCCTCGACGACGCGGCGGTAGTGCGTCGTGTCGATGTTTCGCTGCTGGCGGTAGTCGGCCCACGGGTGCGTGCCCGTCGACCCAAGCGCGGCGCCGCGATCGGACGCCAGCCCGAACAGCCGCCGGCGCGCAGCGCGCTGGCGCCCAAGCGCGTCGTGCAGGTCCTCGCCGCATCCGGAGACGATCTCGATCTCCGACGCGATGAGCTCGCCGGTGATCGCCTCGAAGAGCACCGGGTCGAGCTCGGCCGCCGCGTCGCGCAGCTCCTCGAAGCGCGCCACCATGTCAAGCGTCTGCGGATCGAGGATCGCGAACTCCTCCTCGAGGCCCACCGTCAGGTCGGTGGACGCGGCGAAGGTCTCCTCCATGCTGTTGGGATCGATGGGCATGTGCGCTGCCGGGTACGGCTCGCTACTACGTCAGATAGAAGTACAGCGCGTACAGCAGGTCGACCGCGGGGGATGAGGTGTGGACGGTGACCTCCGGCGGCACCGACAGCAGCGCCTCCGAGTAGTTGAAGATGATCTTCACGCCCGCCTCGACCAGATCATCGGCGATCGGCTGCGCGGCGATCGTCGGCACGGCGAGGACGCCGACGACGATGTCGTCCTCCTCGACGACCGATCGCAGGTCGGAGCTGTGGCGGACCTTCGTGGTGCCGACCTTCTGGCCGACCTTGCGCGTGTCGTTGTCGAAGATCGCCACGACGCGGAAGCCGTGGTCGGCGAAGATGTCCGAGGAGGCGATCGCCTGGCCGAGGTGGCCGGCGCCGAAGAGCGCGATGTTGTGCTGCCCGGAGGTGCGCAGGATCTTGCGGATCTGCGAGACGAGCGCGTCGACGTTGTAGCCGACGCCGCGCTTGCCGAACCTGCCGAAGCCGGAGAAGTCGCGCCGGATCTGCGTCGAGTTGACGTGCGTGTAGTCGCTGAGCTCACGCGAGGAGATCGTCTCCTTGCCCATCTTCTTGGCCTGCGTGAGGACCTGCAGGTAGCGTGACAGGCGCGCGGCCACGCCCAGCGACAGGCGCTCGCCGGCGCTTGCGGGCTCGTCGTGTACCGGCTCTGAGTTGTCCTGAGCGGCGGTCGGCGGTGAGGCGAGATCGCCCGGCGTCATCTGCGCAGGCACTCTATCCAGTCGTTTGCGCAGGACGATTTCGTCCACGAAGAACTCGAACAGCTCGGCACCGTCGAGCGTGACGACCGGGATACGCTCGAGGTATGCGCCGTGCAGGACGTCGTCGGTCTCGATGTTGACCTCGTCAAACGGTTCGCCGACGCGCGCGAGCGCGGCACGCGCGTCGTCGCACAGATGACACCCCGGGCGGGTGTAGAGCGCCAGCCTGTTCGCGGTCATCCGAGCGCGCGCTCGCCCGACGCGAAGGCGTCGAGCGCGAGGTAGTCCGGGAAGGGCCGCGCCTCGATGAAGCGCGCGGCCGAGGCGATCATCGCGGCGTTGTCGGTGCACAGCTCGCGCGGCGGGATGCCGAGCCTGACGCCCTGCGCCGCGCCCAGTGCCTGCAGGCGCTCGCGTAGCTGCCCGTTCGCGGCGACGCCACCGCCGATCGCCAGGCGCGTGAGCGAGCTGTCTCGCAGTGCGCGCTCGCAGCGCTCGACGAGCGCGGTGACGATCGCGTCCTGGTAGCTCGCCGCAAGGTCGGCCGCGCGCTCGCGTACGGCATCTCCGCCGAGCTCGCGAACGCGGTACAGCAGCGCCGTCTTGACGCCGGCGAACGAGAAGTCCAGTCCGTCCAGGTTGCGCGCCACTGGGAACGCGAACGCGGTCGGGTCGCCGCCGCGCGCCAATCGCTCGAGCGCGGGCCCGCCCGGAAACGGCAGCCCGAGCAGCCGCGCGCCCTTGTCGAACGCCTCCCCGGCGGCATCGTCGAGCGTGCGGCCCAGCACGGTGAACGACGCACGGTCCTCGACGCGGGCGAGCAGCGTGTGACCGCCGCTGGCGATGAGACAGACGAACGGCGGCTCCATGATCGGCTCCGCACCGGCGTCGCCGTCCGCGCGCAGGAAGTTCGCCGCGACGTGCCCATGGAGATGGTCGACGGGCGTGAGCGCCAGCTCGCGCGCGGCGGCGATCGCCTTCGCCGTCGCCACACCGACGAGCAGCGCCCCCACGAGCCCCGGCCCGTGGGTCACCGCGACCTGGTCGATTTCGTCAAGCGTCGCGCCGGCGCGGCGCAGCGCGTCGTCGACCGACGCGTTGGCGAGCTCGAGGTGATGGCGCGAGGCGATCTCCGGAACGACGCCGCCGTAGGCGTCATGGATCCCCTGCGAGGAGATGACGTTCGAGCGCACCTCGCCCGCGTCGGTGACGACGGCCGCGCACGTGTCGTCGCAGCTCGTCTCGATGCCGAGGATCAGCGCCACTACGCCGGCGACGGGTTCGACACGTCGTCGAGACGGCCGACGAGCGTGGCCTCGGTGCGCCACATGATCACCGCGTCCTCGCCGTTGTCCTGGTAGTAGCGGCGCCGGCGGCCCGCGGCGCGAAAGCCGTAGCGCTCGTACAGCGCGATCGCACCCTCGTTGGACTCGCGCACCTCGAGCGTGAAGCGCGCCTCCCGGTCGGCGATGCGGTCGAAGAGGTCGAGCAGCATCGCCGTCGCGATCCCCGTGCGCCGCTGATCGGGATCGACGGCGACGTTCATGATGTGCCACACGACGTCGTAGCGCGAGCACACGAGAAAGCCGACCATGCGCCGGCCCTTCAGCGCCGCGAGGCAGATCCCGGCCGGCTTGGAGAGCTCGAGCACGAACATCGCCAGCGACCACGGTGTCGTGAACGCCCGCCGCTCGATCGCCATGATCTGCGGCAGATCGGCGTAGGTGAGGCGGCGGATCTCGAGCGGGGCATCGGTCATGGACGGGTCTTGACGGCGTCGGGCGGGCGCAGATAGTCCGGGACGATCAGCTCAAGCGGCGGGCCCTTGCGAACCTCGAGCGAGAGTCGGCAGATCGCGCCGGCGCTGACGCGATGCTGCGGCGATCCATCCGGTGGTACGAGGCATCCGGCGCCTTCCAGTTCGGTTCGAAAGCGTAGCGCCCCGTCACCGACGGCAAGCCATCCCGAGCCCGCCACGGCGCCGATCTGCGCGGGCGCCACCGCCACCGGTGCGAGCACCTGCTCGCCGTCGCGAAATGCGGCGGCGTAGACCTCCCCGCGGCGGGCGTCGATCACCGCAAGGACGCCCGACCGCTTCGTGGCAGTTGCCCCGGCCGCCAGCGCACGCAGCGACGACACGCCGACGATCTCCGCTTCTGCCGCCTGGGCGAGCGCGCGCGCGGTCGCGACCCCGATGCGCAGCCCCGTGAAGCCGCCGGGGCCGAGGCCGACCGCGATCCGGTCGACGTGCGCGAACCGCAGACCCGCGGCCGCAAGCTGCTCGTGTGCGAGCGAGAGCAGCTGCGCCGTGTGACCCGGGCGCTCCCCCGGCTCCGGATCGTGGCGGCCCTCGCTCCCGCCACCGGGCGCGCCGGTGTCGAGCAGCGCGACCGCGGTCGCCGGCGTGGCGGTGTCGATGCCGAGGACGATCACGGGGCGATGCGCAGCAGCCGCCGGTCGCCACCGCGATGCTCGAGCCGCACGCGAGCGACGATGCGGGCTGGGTCCAGACCGGCGGGCGCGCCGACCTCGGGCCACTCGATGAACGTCAAGCGGTCGGATGCGAGCTCGCCGGCCAGCAGCGCCGGATCCTCGTCGTCGAGATCGCCGAGCCGGTAGAGGTCGAGGTGCGAGACCGGCAGGCGGCCCTCGTAGCGGCGTGCGATCGTGAAGCTCGGGCTCGTCACCGGCGACGTGACGCCGAGCGCGCGGCAGGCGCCGCGAACGAAGGTCGTCTTGCCGGCGCCGAGGTCGCCCGACACGAGCACGACGTCGCCTGGCCTCAGCCGCTGCGCCAGCTCGGCGGCCACCTGCTCGGTCGCTCCGGGCCCCGCGGTCTCAGTAGAGGTCTGCATCGGCGGTACGGAGCCGCAGCCCCACGCCGAGGAGGGTGAGCGCCGCGCCGGCGAGAATCAGCATGCGCGGGTCCGAGCCGGTGTCGGGGAGCTCGGATGCGTTCTGCGACCCGGAATTTTGCGCGCTGCCCCGCTCGCCGCCGCTGAGATCCACCGGCGGCCGGCTCGAACCGGGCTCATCGCTGGGCAGCGGCTGGGTCTGCGCCTGTGCCAGCGCGGCCGCCGGCATGCTCAGCACCGCGGCCAGGATCACGGCAGCGATGCGGCGGGAGATCGGCACGCGGCGCACTCTAATGATTCGCGAGGCGCCGCAGAGCTCGCCCGGCCCCCCGCCCATAAAGCCCCTGCGCTACGGTCAAAACGGTGGTCACCGCACTTCAGGCCGAGCGGCTTCTCGCGTGCGCGCGGGTGCTCGATGCCCCTGCGCGCATCGTCATGACGGGCGATGTGGCGCCGGCTGCGTCCCGCGCGCTGACCGAGGGCGCGCGGCACGGCGTCGAGGTGCTGGAGCTGGCTCCAGACGAGGTCGGGCTCGTCGACGGGCCGATCGACGTCCTGTTCATCGGCCCCGCCGGGCGCTACAGCGCGGCGATCGACGTCTTCGAGCGCTGGCCGGCGCGCGTCGTACCGGGTGGGACGCTCTTCGTCCACGGCGCGTTCGCCACGCCGCCGCTGACCGCGGCGCTGCTGCGAACGATCGGCTCGTCTCGCGCTTGGCGCTACTTCGGCCGCGAAGGGGCGCTCGCGGAGTACTTCCGCGCCGACCTCAACCACGGCGAGCGCGTGCTCGACGCGATCGCGCAGATCGCGCAGCTGCCGTGGTTCGCGCGCGGCCTGGCGCACCGCCGCGCCCGGCACCAGCCGGACGTCTGACCCTCGTAACACCATCCATCTAGGCTGCATGTCATGGCCACCGAGAAGACCGACACCCCGATCACGAAGACCGACGAGGAGTGGCGCGCCGAGCTCTCGCCCGACCAGTACGAGGTGCTGCGCAGGGCGGGCACCGAGCGCGCCTTCACCGGCAGGTACGTCAACGAGAAGACGCCCGGCATGTACACCTGCGCCGGCTGCGGCGCCGAGTTGTTCTCGTCCGGAACGAAGTTCGACTCCGGCACCGGCTGGCCGAGCTTCACGGACCCCGCCGTCGCCGACGCCGTCGAGACGCGAACCGACCGCAGCCATGGGATGGCGCGCACGGAGGTCGTCTGCCGACGCTGCGGCGGGCACCTCGGCCACGTCTTCCCCGACGGCCCCGGCGCGAGCGGCCAGCGCTACTGCATCAACTCCTGCGCGCTGGAGCTCGAACCCGTCCAATAGCGCAGGTCGGTGCGCTTCACCGGGTAACCCGGTGAGACCCCGCCGGAAGGAGCCCCCGATGCAGTACTGGTTCGCGACGTCAACAGAGGAATTCACGCCGTCTGAGATGCTCGAGCAGGCCAAGGCCGCCGAGCGCGCGGGCTTTGACGGGCTCGGTACCTCGGACCATTTCGCGCCGTGGTTTCCCGACGGGCAGTCCGGACAGGCGTGGGTCTACCTCGGCGCCCTCGGTCAGGTGACGTCGAAGCCGATCGGCACCGGCGTGACCCCGATCGTGCATCACTACCACCCGGGGCTCATAGCCCAGGCGTTCATGTCGCTGGAGGAGCTCTACCCGGGCCGGGTGTTCCTGGGGGTAGGCTCGGGCGAGGCCGTCAACGAGACGCCGCTCGGGCTGGACTGGCCCGACTACGAGGAGCAGCGCCGGCGGCTGGAGACCGGACTCGAGGCCATCACGCGCCTGTGGAACGGCGAGACGGTGTCGATGGACGCGGGCTGGTTCAAGCTCAAGGAGGCCAAGCTCTGGACGCGCGCGAAGACGCGCCCGAAGCTCTACGTGTCCGCGTTCGGGCCCCGCTCGGCGGAGATCGCCGGGCGCTTCGGCGACGGTCTGTGGACACTCGGCGACCCCGAGCAGGCCCCCGAGATCATCGACGCCTACCGCGAGTCCTGCCGCCGTCATGGCCGCGAGGAAGGCGAGATCATCTTCCAGGCCGGCTTCGCCTGGGCAGACGACGAGGGCGACGCGATCCGCGGGGCGCGCCATTGGAAGCCGACGCAGCTGCCCGAGCTCTATCTCGAGGACATCGCCGACCAGGACGACATGCAGCGCCGCGCGGACGAGCAGATGAGCGACGAGCAGTTCGCGAAGGAGGGCTTTCTCATCTCCGCGAACGTCGAGGAGCACATCGAACGCATCCGCGAGATGGTGGGCGGCGGCGCCACCGTCATCTGTCTGCAGCTCATCGGCCGCGCCGACCCGCTCGGCTCGATCCGGACGTACGGCGCACAGGTGCTCCCGGCATTGCGCGGGGCGGTCGTCGGGTCATAGTCAGAAGAGGCCGAGCTGGCGATCGGAGAGCGGCTCCTCCGCCGCCGGCTCGACCGGCGCCGCCGCGAGCTCGGGCTCGGGCACGGGCGGCTCTGGAGGCGCCACCGGCTCGGGCTGCTCGGGCAGCGGCAGCGCAAGGAGCTCGGGCAGCCGCGCGAAGTCGGCGCGCAGCGTGTCCAGCAGCGAGCGTGTGTACAGCGCGGCGGCGGGGTGAAAGAGCGGGTACAAACGAACGGCACGGGTGCCGATGACGCGGATCTCGGCCTGGCCGTGCAGGCGCGAGATGCCCGTCGTGTCGGCACGCAACAGCTTCGTGGCGAAGTTGCCGAGGGTGCAGATGATGCGCGGCTCGATCAGCGCGACCTGGCGCGTCAGATAGTCCTGGCAGTTGTCGATCTCGGCCGGCAGCGGGTCGCGGTTGCCGGGGGGACGGCAGTTGTGCACGACGCCTCCGGCGGTGACGAAGTTGTGCGTGTCCTCGACATCGATGCAGAAGAACGTGGTGTCCAACCGCGGAGCGTCGGTCACGTCCTCGACGTCTGCCTCGTCGTATAGCACCTTCCGGGACCCGGGTCGCAAGCCAGCGGGATCGAATGGCACGTCTGCTTCGATCTCCGGATGGAGCTTGTAGCGCATGCTCGGAGGAATGAAGGGAGCGATACATCGTGACAGAGCACGGGTTGCCACCACGTCGAAGTGCAGGCGACCGCGATGTGACCTGGCGGGCAGGCCCAAACGAAGTAGTCCCTCGACCGCGATCCTTCGGTCGGCTTCGGAGAAGCCCACCGCTGCAATCTCGGCCGACGGCTGGCGCGGCGGACGCAATCGCATGGAGCCGTCATCCATGAACCAGAACGCGAGCATCCGCGGGTTGAGTTCGTCAGCGATCCATGGCGGAACGACTTTACGCTGCGCGTAGAAGCCGCGGCGCAGAATCCGTAACGCACGATCCGCGCGCGTGCGCATTTGGACCACTCGCTGGCTGGGACCACCGCCGCCGACAGCCGCGACCACGGAATAGGCCACGACTGGGCGCAACTCCTCGAGCAACGACGCCTTGAACCGTGCGTAGTCCTCGTGGCGATCGCCATGCGAGCACGAGAGATACGCAGACGCTCTCTGGAGTGTGCTGTCCCCGAGGACGGAACCGCAGACGACGTCGTACGCCAGCTCGCTGAGGCCCTGCCCGGTAGCGATGCGGTCTCGGGCCGTGAGCTCTGCAACCGGCACATAACCGCGTTGGGTCAGCACCGGATGGTCGCCGGTGAGCTGGGTCCCGACCCGTTCCCGCCCCGTGCGCTTGGAAGACCGAAACGTCAGGCGATGCACCGATCGCTCGCCGACCGAAGTCGCATGCCATCCGGTCACACGTCTGGGGACGAGGCAGCCCGCATCATCGACCGACATGACGGTTCCGGAGTACCCGGACCGAACCAACCGACCGATCCGCTCCCATGATCCGTCGCCGAGCTGAACCTGCGCGTTGTACCTCAGGCACTTGAGAACGTTGGCGATGAAGACGTCCGCCCTGGCCAGGCCCACCTGACCCAACAACTCATCGAGCAGCTTCCCCGCCGCGCCGACGAACGGGATGCCCTGCTCGTCCTCGCGCGCCCCCGGCGCCTCGCCGACGAACATGAGGTCGGCGTCGGCGTTGCCGGCGCCGAAGACGACCTGCGTCCGGGTTCGCGCGAGCTCCGGGCAGCGGGTGCAGCCGCGCGCCTCGGTGTAGACGGCCTTGAGCTCTTCGCGGCGCGCTTGGCTCGTGGACACAGCGCTCGATGGTAGAGCGATCGGCCGTCAGCTATCTTTGGTTCTGCGGGTCTAGCCGTTCGGCTTCCCGAGGTAGTGACAAAGAGAACGCGACCGGTACCTCGCTGCGACGAGGACTGGACCGGAGAAACCACGAGAGCAATGGAGACAGCCGCAAAGCTGCCCACCGACGCGTACGTCCCGCGGCGAGTCGCGATCGTCGGTTGCGGACGGCTTGGCCGCGCGCTTGCCGCGGTGCTCACGCACGCCGGCGTCGCCGTCGAGGGCCCGCTCGGCCGCGGCATGGCGGCCTCCCCGCGCGCGGACGCCGTCTTGCTGTGCGTGCCCGAAGCCGAGCTTGCAGCGGCGGCGGCGGCCATCCCCGCCGGCCCGCTCGTCGGCCACTGCTCGGGCGCCTGCACGCTAGAGCCGCTGCACCCGCACGAGGCGTTCTCGCTTCACCCGCTGATGACGGTGACACCCGAGGGCGCCACGTTCGCCGGCGCCAGCGCCGCGATCGCCGGCGCCACACCGCGCGCGCTGCTCGCCGCCGAGGCGCTCGCGCTCGCAACCGGGATGCGCCCCGTGCACGTCGCCGACGCCGACCGCGCCGCGTACCACGCGGCCGCCTCGGTGGCGTCGAACTTCCTCGTGACGCTCGAGGGGTTCGCGGAGCGGCTCGGCGAGACCGCCGGCATCGACCGCGCGGCGCTTGTCGAGCTCGTGCGCGCGAGCGTGGAGAACTGGGCTCGCGCCGGCGCCGCCGGCGCGCTCACGGGCCCGATCGCCCGCGGTGACTACGAGACCGTCGCGCGCCAGCGCGAGGCCGTCGCCGAGCGACTCCCGGAGGACCTCGAGCTGTTCGACGCGCTGATCGCGGCGACTCGCCGCCTCGCCGGACCCGCGACGGTGAGCCCATGAAGACGTTGCGCACCGTCGCCGACCTGCGCGCCGCGCTGGACGGGCCACGCCGCGCCGGCGCCAGCATCGGCCTCGTTCCCACGATGGGCGCGCTGCACGACGGCCACCTGTCGCTCATCCGCCTGGCAGGCGAGCGCTGCGACGAGGTCGTCGTCACGCTGTTCGTCAACCCGGCGCAGTTCAACGAATCCGCCGACCTCGACGCCTATCCGCGCGACGAGGACCGCGACGCGCGGCTCGCCGCCGAGGCCGGCGCCGACGTGCTGTTCGCGCCGCCGTACGAGGAGGTCTACCCGGATGGCTTCGCCACGACGGTGACGGTCGCTCACGTCACCGAGCCACTCGAGGGCGAGCACCGCGGCGGCGCCCACTTCGCGGGCGTTGCGACGGTCGTCGCCAAGCTCCTGAACATGGCTGCGCCGGACGTCGCGTTCTTCGGCCAGAAAGACGCCCAGCAGGTCGCCGTCATCCGCCGGCTCGTGCGCGATCTCGACATCCCGGTGCGGATCGAGGTCGGCGAGACCATCCGCGAGGCCGATGGCCTCGCGCTGTCGAGCCGCAACGCGCGCCTCGCCGCGGGCGAACGCGAGCGGGCGCTGGCGCTGCGCCGCGCGCTGGATGGCGTCCGCGCCGCGATCGACGCCGGTGAGCGCGACGGCGCCGCGATCACCGCCGCGGGGCGCGCGGCGATGAGCGCCCTCCACGTGGAGCCCGAATACCTCGAGCTCGTCGCGCCCGACAGCTTCACCGCCGTCCCGCACCTGAACGGCGAGCCGGTGCTCGCCGCCGTCGCCGCCCGGGTCGGAGACGTCCGCCTCATCGACAACGAGATCCTCACGCCGAACGGGAGCCACTGACAGCGCATGCAGCGAACGATGCTCAAGTCCAAGATCCACCGCGCGACGGTGACCGACTGCGATCTGCACTACGTCGGCTCGATCACGATCGACCGCGACCTGCTCGCGGCTGCCGACATCCTCGAGCACGAGCAGGTGCACGTCCTCGACATCGACAACGGCGCCCGGTTTGAGACCTACGTCATCGCGGGCGAGCGCGGCTCGGGCGCGATGCAGATCAACGGCGCCGCGGCCCGCCTCGTGCAGCGCGGCGACACGATCATCGTCGTCTCCTACGCGCACTACGACCGCGCGGAGCTCGAGTCCTACGAACCGCGCGTCGTGCACGTGCGCGCGAAGACCAACGAGATCATCGACGTCGATGCCGCGGTCGCCGCGCTGCTGAGCTCCGAGGAGGCACGCTGATGTCCACCCACCCGAGCCAGATCTCGGCTGCCACGACGCCTGAGCGGCTGCCGGTCTCGCTACCGCGGTTGTCCGAGATGAAGCGCCTCGGCGAACCGATCGTGATGGTCACCGCGTACGACTTCCCCAGTGCGCGCGCCGCCGAGGCGGCGGGCGTCGACGTGGTGCTCGTCGGCGACTCGGGCGCGATGACCGTGCTCGGCCACCCGTCGACCGTGGCGGTCCAGCTCGACGAGATGCTCATGCTCGCCAAGGCCGTGCGCCGCGGGCTGCGCACGCCGCTCCTCGTCGGCGACATGCCGTTCGGCTCCTACGAGGTCTCCGACGAGCACGCCATCTCGGGCGCCCTGCGCTTCGTCAAGGAGGCCGGCTGCGACGCGGTCAAGCTCGAGGGCGGCGGCCCGTCGTCGGCCGCTCGCGCGCGTGCGATCACAGCCGCCGGCATTCCCGTCATGGGCCACGTCGGCCTGACCCCGCAGACCGCAACCGCGCTCGGCGGCTACCGCGCGCAGGGGCGCAGCGCCGAGAACGCCGCTCGCATCGCCGCGGAGGCGCTCGCGCTGCAGGCCGCCGGCTGCTTCTCGATCGTCTTCGAAGCGATCCCCTCGCAGGTCGCGGCGGAGCTCATGGCGCGCGTCGAGATCCCCGTCATCGGCATCGGCGCCGGTCCGGCGACCGACGGCCAGGTGCTCGTCTTCCACGACCTGCTCGGCATCCGCGAGGGCATCGGCGCGCGCTTCGTCAAGCGCTACGCCGACCTTCAGGACGAGATGGCCGCGGGCGTCGCGGCATTCGCCGGTGACGTACGCACCCGCGCCTATCCGGAGCCTCAGCACGGCTACTCGATCGATCACGAGGAGCTACAGGCCTTCCGCCAGCGCCTGACGTAGACTGCCGCGCCCATGGCCCGCCTGTCGCAGGTGTTCGCCCCGAAGGACCGCGAGTTCTTCGATCTGTTCGAGGAATCCGCGACCAATGTCCTGCAGGCGGCCGACCTGCTCGACGAGATGCTGCACGACTATCCCGAGAAGGCCGACCTCGCGCGCGAAATCCTCCTCTGCGAGCAGCGCGGCGACCGGATCACGTACGACCTCATCCAGCGCTTGAACGCGACGTTCGTGACGCCGATCGACGCCGAGGACATCCTCGCCCTCGCGTCAGGCCTCGACGACATCGTCGACCTGACCGAGGAGGTCGCGGACTATCTCGGGCTCTATAAGATCGAGGCGCCGATGGAGCAGGCCCAGCGGCTGGCGCACATCCTCAAGGAGTCGTGCCGCCAACTCGACGAGGCGATGCCACGGCTGCGTGGCTTCAAGGACGTCTCGCACTTCACGACCGAGGTCCACCGGCTGGAGACCGAGGGCGACCGCGTGACCCGCGAGGCGGTTGCGTCCCTGTTCCAGACGGGTATCGATCCGATGGTCGTGATTCGCTGGAAGGACATCTTCGAACGCCTCGAGGAGGCCATCGACGCGACCGAGCACCTCGCCAACGTGCTGGCGAACATCGTCGTGAAGAACTCGTAGCGCCCCACCGACGCCCTCGTGAACAGCGACATCATCCTCGTCATCGTCGTCGCGACGGCACTGGCGTTTGACTTCACGAACGGCTTTCACGACACGGCCAACTCGGTCGCGACCTCGATCTCGACGCGCGCGCTGGCGCCGAGGACCGCCGTCGCGCTGGCTGCCGTCCTCAACTTCGTCGGCGCGTTCATCTCGCTGGAGGTCGCCGCGACGGTCGCCGGCGGGATCGTCGACGCCGAGATCGTGACGACGACCGTCATCTTCGCCGGGCTGATCGGCGCGATCACGTGGAACCTCGCGACCTGGTATTTCGGGCTGCCGTCGAGCTCGTCGCACGCGCTCATCGGCGGCGTCGTCGGGGCGGCGTTTGCCGCCGAGGGCTCGAAGGCCGTGCTCTCGGCCGGCCTGCTCGAGAAGGTGATCGTGCCGGCGGTCGTCGCCCCGATCGTCGCCTTCCTCGTCGCCGCGGCCGCGATCCTGATCACCTACCGGATGGTCGGACGCCTCCCGCCCGGGCCCGTCAAACGCGGCTATCGGCGAGGTCAGCTCGTCAGCGCCAGCCTGCTGTCGCTGTCGCACGGCACGAACGACGCGCAGAAGACGATGGGCATCATCACGCTCGCGCTCATCGCCCACGGCACGCTGAACGGGACGAATCCCGACCCGCCGACGTGGGTCGTCGTGTCGGCAGCGACCGCGATCGCGCTGGGAACGTACTCCGGGGGTTGGCGGATCATCCGCACGATGGGCAGTCGCATCTTCAAGATGGATCCGGCGCAGGGCTTCGCCGCGCAGAGCGGCGGCGCGGCGGTGCTGCTGACGGCCGCGCACCTCGGCTTCCCGCTCTCGACGACCCACTCGATCACCGGCGCCGTGCTGGGCGCCGGAGCCGCGAAGCGCGTGTCGGCCGTGCGCTGGGGACTGGCGGGCAACATCTTCCTCGCTTGGATCCTCACGCTTCCCGCCGCCGCGCTGGTGGGCGCGTCCACGTATGGGTGCAGCCGCATCTTCGGAACGGGCGCACTCGGTCCGCTGCTGATCTCGATCTCGCTGATCGCGTTGATGACGGCGATGTTCGGCAAGCGCCTGCGGCGCGGCCCGGCCCTCACCACGGCTCCGGTCGACGCGTGATCGCCGCGATCGACACCGATGCCCTGCTGGAGCTCGTCTGGGCGGCGCCGCTGGCCGTCCTCGCGGTGACGATCTCGTGGGGCATGGTCGTCCACGGTTCGACCCGGGCGCTCGAAGCCCGCCGCGACGGCCGGTCGGCCGCCGCGGGATGGCATGTCTTCGTGGCGCTCGCGGGCGCGACATTGTTCACGACCGCCGTCGTCTTCGGCCTGACCATCGTGACCGCAAAGGGCTGACGGGCCGACCACAGTTACACCGATTCCTGGTGTAAAGCGAATTTGCAGCGGTTTGTGCAGGATGACGTAACCATGCGCGGCGGCGTGCGTGTGCGCGACGAGCGAGGCAACCTACGGCACGAACCCGAGGAAGAGGAGCACATGCGCGCCCCGAGATTCATCGTCCTTTCCGCCTTCGCCACCCTGCTTCTGGCCCCCGCCGCTAGCGCTGAAGTCGCGCACGTCGTCGGCCCAGGCGAGACGCTGTGGTCGATCGCGGCGCAGAACAACCTGACGACCCGCACCGTCGCGGCCTACAACGGGCTCGCGGAGAACGCGCACGTCGTGCTGGGCTCGACGGTCCGCGTGCCGACCACCGCCGAGGGCGCAGCCGTGCTCGCCCGCCGCGGGATCGTCCCGGCAGCGACCTCGACGTCCGGCGCCGGCGCGCCGCGCCCCCAGGGCGCCTACGTCGTCCGTTCCGGCGACACGCTGACCGGGCTCGCGGCCCAGGCCGGTGTGCCGGTCGCGCAGATGGCCTACATGAACGGTCTCTCCACCGATGCGCAGATCCTCACGGGCACCGTCATGAAGCTGCCCAGCGGCGCGCCCGCCCCCGCGCGCGCGTCGGCCCCGGTGCCGGCGCAGCGCGTCGTGCCCAATGCCGCGCCGAAACCGACCGCGGGAACCGTGAGCGCCGATCGCGTCAAGGCGCTGGCAACCGCGCACGGCGCACCGGGCTCGCTGGCCGCGGCGATCGCCTGGCAGGAGAGTGGCTTCAACAACGCGATGGTCTCCTCCGCCAACGCCCGCGGAGTCATGCAGGTCATGCCCGGAACCTGGGACTGGGTCCAGCAGAACCTCGCAAAGGGGCCGCTGAACCCAAGCTCGGCGGAGGACAACGTCCGCGCCGGATCGCTGTACCTCTCCCGCCTGCTGCGCGAGACGAACGGCGACCCCGCGCTCGCCGCAGCCGGCTACTACCAGGGGCTCGCATCCGTCCGCGCGCGCGGGATGTACGACGACACGAAGCGCTACGTCAACAACGTGCTCGCGCTGCGCGGCCGGTTCGGAGGTTGAGGGAGGGCAGCGAGGGGCAGCGGCCCGCTAGGCCGGCTGCGCGCCGTCGTATGTGACGGCGCGCAGCACCCTCGCCGGGGCTCCGACGGCAATCGAGTACGGCGGGATGTCCCGCGTCACGACGCTGTTGGCGCCGACGACCGAGCGCTCGCCGATCGTCACGCCGCTCGTGACGACGACGTTCGCGCCGAACCACGTGTTGTCGCCGATCCGGGTCGGTCCCTTCGTCGTAAAGCCCTGCCACGGAACGGGCGCGTTCGGGTCGTCGAAGCGGTGGCTGGCGTCGGTGACGAAGCAGCCGTTGGCGAGCATGCAATGCGCGCCGATCTCGACGAGGTCGACGGCGGCGACCATGACGCCGAGGTTGAGGAAGGTTCCCTCCCCGATGCGGATGCGACCGGGCGCCGGGGCCGTGAGCCAGACGTGCGGCTCGAACAGGACATTCGGGCCGATCTCCAGGCGCCCGTCGTCGAGCGCCTCCAGCACGTCGCCGTGCAGCGGCCAGCGCGCGAACGCCTCGTGGCGCAGGAGGTGCCAGTGGATGCGGGCGCGGTGCCAGGGCAGGCGGTTGCGCTCATACCAGCGCCACCTCTGCGCCCACAGCTTGGCCTGGCGCGGCACGTCGCTCATCGCGTCAGGCTAGCCTGGACGCCGCTGACCGGTCACGAAAAAGGAGACAGCATGGGAGAGCCAGTAGTCCATTTCGAGATCATCGGGAAGGACGGCGCGAAACTGCAGGCCTACTACTCCGAGCTGTTCGGATGGGAGATCGATGCCGACAACCCGATGAAGTACGGCACGGTGCCGCGCGAGGGGAACGTCAACCCCGACGGCGTCGGAATCGGTGGCGGGGTCGGTGGTGGCCCGGAGGGGTACGACGGCCACGTCACGTTCTACGTCGAGGTGTCCGACGTCGAGGCCGCGCTCGCGAAGGCCGAAAGCCTCGGCGGGACCCGCGTCATGGGCCCCGATACGGTGACGGAGGGG
>JALZJA010000090.1 GCA_030860005.1 Actinomycetota bacterium | reverse complement strand
TGTCCTCGCCACTGCGCATCGCGATCTACGCCCTTGTCGTCGTGTGCCTCGTCCTCGTCGCCAGTCAGTCCACGCCCGCACAACGGCGCGGCAGCGACGGCGGCGCGCAGTACCGGCTCGGCCTGGCGGAAGCGGACCGGGCGCATGCCGGCGTGCTCGGCGCCGAGCGGCACGCGGGCACGTTTCGGTTTGCCCCGGGCACGTCGATCGACGAGCGGCGCATCTTCTTCACAGCGGTCGCCTCCGCACGGTCGGATGCGCGGCGGCTCGTCGATCTCGTCGACGGGCTCGTGACCGTCCGCTTCGAGCCGCCGCCGGGCGCCAGCGCGATCGGGCTGACGCGCTTCAATGGCAAGGACTACGAGGTGATCATCGATCTCGGCGCCGTCATCGGCCGCTACGGCGTGCGCGAGGCCAACGCCATCGTGCTGCACGAGCTCGGCCATGTCGTCGACATCGCATTCGTGCCCGACGAGCTCGTCGCCGAGCTGGACCGGGACATCCCGATCGGTGAGAACTGCGATCGCGACGGACCGGCCGTCGGCGCGTGCGCGCCGATCGAGGAGCGCTTCGCCGACACGTTCTCCAAATGGGCGATGGACGACCTCGGGGTCAACCTCGCCAGCGGCTATCGAATCCTGCCGCCCGTGCCGCTGGGGCGGTGGGGGCGGCCGCTGGCCCGCCTGTACGGCTGACCTCAGCGTCCGTTCGGGCGTCCGATCGGGAGAAATACAACAAACCTGATCAGGTTTGTGTATTTTCTTCCCGATCATGAACGCGCTTACGAGGTCATTGCTGCTGGTGTTGCTCGTCGCGGGCGGGCTCTCGATCGCGGCGTGCGGGGGAGATGACAAGGCGTCGGTGTCGCTTGTCGCCTACTCGACGCCGAAGGAGGCCTACGAGGAGATCACGCCGGCCTTCCAGAAGACGGCGGAGGGCAAGGGCACGAAGTTCAGCCAGTCCTACGGCAACTCCGGCGACCAGGCACGGGCGGTCATCTCCGGCCTCGAGACCGATGTCGCGGCGCTGTCACTCGAGCCCGACATCGAAAAGCTCGTGGACGAGAAGCTTGTCGCGCAGGACTGGAAGAACGCCACGAAGACGAAGGGGATCGTCACCCGCTCCGTCGTGGCGCTGGCCGTCCGCAAGGGCAACCCGAAGAACATCGACGGCTGGGACGACCTCGTCAAGCCCGGCATCGAGGTCCTGACGCCCAACCCGTTCACGTCCGGTGGCGCGCGCTGGAACGTCATGGCCGCATACGGCGCCCAGATCGAGCGGGCAAGAGCGAGGCGCAGGCAACCGACTACCTGGAGAAGCTGTTCAAGAACGTCGTCGTGCAGGACAAGTCCGCGCGCGAGTCGCTGCAGAACTTCACCGGCGGCAAGGGCGACGTCCTCATCTCCTACGAGAACGAGGCGCTGACGGCGATCGCCAAGGGCGAGAAGCTCGACTACGTCCTCCCGGACGAGACGATCCTCATCGAGAACCCGATCGCGGCGACGACCGAGGCCGACGCCAAGGCAGAGGCGTTCATCGCGTTCGCGACCTCCGAACCGGCGCAGAAGATCTTCGCCGAGAAGGGCTACCGCTCGGTCATCGACTCGCTCGTCGACACGCAGAAGTACCCCGACCCGCCGAAGCTGTTTCACATCACGAAGTTCGGCGGCTGGGACCCGGTCATGAAGAAGTTCTTCGACCCGCAGGACTCCGTGATGCAGAGAATCGAGAAGAGCCTCGGTGTCAGTACCGGCTGACGCCCTCGCGCTCCCACGCCGGGCCGGGCGAGGCCGACGCCTCGCCGGGCCGGCGGTCGGTGGCGCGCTGGCGACCGCCTACCTCAGCCTGATCGTCCTGATCCCGCTGGCCGCCGTCGTCGCCGAGTCGACGACCGGCGGCTGGTCGGCATTCTGGTCTGCCATCACCGGCGAGCAGGCCGTGGCGTCGGTGCGCTTCACGGTTATCGCCTCGGTGATCGTCGTCGCGATCAACATCGTCACCGGCACGCTCATCGCCTGGGTGCTCGTGCGCGACGAGTTCCCCGGCAAGCGCTTCGTCAACGCGCTGATCGACCTGCCGTTCGCGCTGCCGACGATCGTCGCCGGGCTCGTGCTGATCGCGCTCTACGGCCCCAAGGCCCGGCACCGTTCGACATCGCGTTCACCCGCGCCGCCGTCGTGCTGGCGCTGCTGTTCGTGACGCTGCCGTTGTCGTGCGCTCCGTGCAGCCGGTCCTGATGGAGCTCGATCGCGAGATGGAAGAGGCGGCGGCGTCGCTGGGCGCACAGCCGCTGACCGTCTTTCGCCGCATCGTGGCGCCGAACCTCACGCCGGCGATCGCCGCCGGCGCAGGGCTCGCCTTCGCGCGCGCCCTCGGTGAGTTCGGCTCGGTCGTGCTGATCTCGGGCAACCTCCCGTTCAAGACGGAGGTGGCGTCCGTCTTCCTCTTCGGTCAGATCGAGTCGGACAACACCGCGGCCGCGGCGTCGGTCAGCGTCGTGCTGCTCGTGCTGTCCTTCGTGCTGCTCCTGTTCGTGAGCTGGGTGTCGACGGGTCGGGATCGCGGGTGACGACGGCCTCGCGGACCTCGCGGCTGACGCTGCGCGTCATCGCGCTGGCGTACCTCGCGGCGCCGCTCGCGATCCCGGTCGCGATGGTCTTCTACCGCACCTTCGAGCAGGGGATCGAGCCCGCGTGGGAGGCCGTGACGGCACCGGCGGCGCAGCACGCGTTCTGGCTGACGCTCACGATGGTCGCGATCGCGGTGCCGCTGAACACGCTGTTCGGGATCGGCGTCGCGCTCGCGCTCGTTCGCAGACGCTGGCGCGGCAAGACGATCGTCTCGGCGCTCATCGACCTGCCCTTCGCGGTGTCGCCCGTCGTCGTCGGTCTCGCGCTGATCCTCGTCTACGGCAACAAGGGCTGGATCGGCAGCTGGTTCGCCGAAGAGGGCGTCCGGATCATCTTCTCCACGCCGGGCATGGTTCTCGCGACGATCTTCGTGTCGCTTCCGTTCGTCGTCCGCGAGGTCGTGCCCGTGCTGCGCGAGATCGGCACCGAGCAGGAGGAGGCCGCCGGCATGCTCGGCGCCTCGCCCGTGCAGACGTTCATGCGGATCACGCTTCCCGCGATCCGCTGGGGCGTCGCCTACGGCGTCATCCTCACGACCGCTCGCGCGCTCGGGGAGTTCGGTGCCGTGGCCGTCGTCTCGGGCAAGATCGAGGGACAGACCGAGACCATGACGCTGTTCGTCGAGCAGCGCTTCCAGGCCTTCGATCTCACCGGCGCCTATGGCGCCGCCGTCGTCCTGGCCTTGCTCGCGCTCGCCGTCATCGGCACCATGACGCTGCTGGACCGTCGCAGGGAGGACTGACGGATGGCCATCGACGTGCGCAACGTCACGAAGCGGTTCAAGGACTTCGTCGCGCTCGAGGACGTCTCGCTGAGCGTGCCCGACGGGTCGCTGACGGCGCTGCTCGGTCCTTCGGGCGGCGGCAAGTCGACCCTGCTGCGCGTGATCGCGGGCCTCGAGAAGCCCGACAGCGGGGACGTGCTGTTCTCCGGCGAGTCGGTCAGCGGCGTGCCCCCGCAGAAGCGCGGCGTCGGCTTCGTCTTTCAGCACTACGCCGCGTTCAAGCACTACAGCGTGCGCGACAACATCGCCTTCGGCCTGAAGATCCGCAAGCGCCCGAAGGACGAGATCCGCGACCGCGTCGACGAGCTGCTGGCGCTCACGCACCTGCAGGGCTTCGCCGAGCGCTACCCCGCCCAGCTGTCCGGCGGCCAGC
>JALZJA010000050.1 GCA_030860005.1 Actinomycetota bacterium | reverse complement strand
CCAGCGGGACGTCGGCCGCGCCGCCGACCAGCCCGGCGTAGGTGGCATCGATGAGGACCGGCTCGTAGCTGACGTCGGGGTGTCGCCGGGCCGCCGCGTCGAGCTCTTCCTTGAGCATGCCCTCGTAGACGGGTGACACCGTCCACTTCGGCCCGCCGTAGACCTTGCCCTCCACCCGAGCGGCAGTGCGGAAGGCGTACTCACTCACCGCGCGGCAGGTCGAGCGGGTGACGCGCTCGGTGCGAAAGGCAACCTCGTCCTCGGCGCCCTCGACGCCCTCCCGCCACTGCTGTGCGCCGTAGGCAATCCTCGACGGCCATGCGCACCACGGAGATCGGGAAAGTGCAAGGCCGGCCAGCGGCGTGACCCCGGGGATGGGGTCGTCTGAGTAACGGCGCCAAAGTGGCCAACAATGCGTCTCTAACGTTGGTTAGGGGCAACGGGTCTCGCGCGGCCGGCGCGCGTCGTGCTGGGGTTCCGACCACAACTGTGCGCTGGACAACGCTATGCGTTAGTCGCCGTGCGTCGCTGATCGGTTCGTGGGACCTTCCCGGGACCGATGCCGGCCCACCACGGGCGGTCAGATGTTTGCTTCGATCGTGTCCTTGATTCTCTGCGCGAATTCGGGGAACCCGGCGCGGACCCTCCAGGAGACGAACCCGAGGATGACCCTGCCGACTCCGTGGCCCTCGAGGTCGCCGTGGAAGGTCAGGAAGGTCAGCTTCGTCCCGGCACCTTGCTCGCGCAGTTCGTAACCGCCTTCGCTGACGACGACCGGCCCCTTGGAGAGCTCTCGCCAGCGGATGCGGGTCGGGCGCTCAAACGCGGTGATCTCGAACTCGTGGGTGGCGGTGCGTCCGAAGTCACGCGCCGCGCTGCGGTAGATCGTGCCGACGCTGGGCGGCCCGTCGGTCGTCTTGGCGATCTCGATGATGCGTTTGCTGAAGCGCTTGTCGTTCTCGCCGTCGGCGAGGAAGTCGAAGACACCCTCGACCGGCCGTTCGATCGTGATGGTTACCTCTCCGTGCTCGTGCTTGGCCATGTTGCCTCCGTTGTGGTCGTTGAGCCCTCCTCCGCGCCGGTCGAAAAGTGGACCACCTGAGACGCTCGCTGCGCCGTCAGCCGCCGGCGCCTTTCCGGAGCGCCCGCCAGGTCTCGTCGTCTATCGTGCGCAGGTAGGGCGCGACGAGCTCGCCGTAGTCGTCCTTGCGCGCGGCGGGCAGGTCCTTCCAGCCGGTGACCGAGCCGCGGCACCGCGCGGCACCGCACAGGCACACGGCCGGGAAGTGATCGATCGTGAAGTTGCGCATCGCGTAGTCAAACGTCAGCTCCTGCCCGGCGCAGATCGGCTGGCGCGCGACGAAGTCGAACGCCTGCCCGTCGTTGAGGCGCACACCGCAGTTGGGGTCGCAGGAGTGGTTGACCTTCGGTCCCAGGCCACCGTGGCGCGCCCAGCGGCCGGGACCGACCTGCGTCGCGTGCGAGTCGTTGCCCGTCAGCGCCCCGATCAGGAAGCCGACCATGACGGTCTCGCCGGCCGCGAACGGGCGTGTCGCCAGAACCCCATCGCCCTTGCCGTCGACCGTGCGGCGCAGCTCGACGCCCTCATCCTCCGGAACCCGAGTGCCGCTCGCCTCGCCCTCCGCGGAGACCGGCGATCTGCCGCCACGCGACGCGCTGGAGCCGGGCGGCCTGGACGGATGAACGCGGGGCAAGAAAACCCTTTTCGGTTGACCTCTCGAAAGACGAGCATAGCCCCGGGCCCTGACGAGCCATCGCTGTCGGTGCCGTCTATGCACTGAAGAGATCTCGGTGCCTGGCCCCTTCGCGGTACGGCCTCTAAACATGCTTAGAGGCAGCCCATCGGCGGTGGGCTTCCTCTAACGTGTGTTGCGACCGGGTCGTAACCCGGCGAATGCGCTTCCAATAACAGGGAGATGAGCGGGTGCCGGAGCCCCATCCCGAAGGGCACGACGAGGTCGACGTCGACGCGGCGCTCGGCGGCTACGACGGCTGGCTGACGCGCCAGCCGCTCGCTGCCCGGACCCGCGACGCCTACCTCGCGCAGGCGCGCGACTTCGTGACCTGGCTTGCGGGCTCCGAGCACGGCGCGCGGGCGCCCGTGGCTTCGGATGTCCGTGATTGGGCGGTGCGTGACTACAAGCGCTACGTCAAGACGACGAAGCGGTGGGGGCCGGCGTCGGTCAACCAGGCGTTGGCGGCGATCGACAACTTCTATCGCTCGCGCGGGGCGGGGCGCCCGGAGGTCGCGCGCGAGGAGCTCGCGCAGACGGCTCCCCGCGCGCTCACCGAGGCCGAGCAGCGGACGTTTCTGCGGTTCGTGCAGGCTTGCCCGTCGGCTCGTGACCGCGCGATCGCGACGGTGTTCTTCTACGCCGGGCTGCGGCTGTCCGAGCTCGGCGGGCTGGAGATGACCGACGTCGCGCTGTCAGCGCGTCGCGGCCGCGTCACGGTCCGTGCCGGCAAGGGCGACGCCTACCGCGACGTGCCGCTGAACAGTCCTTGCCGCACGGCGCTGGATGAGTGGGTCGCCGCCCGGACCAAGCAGCTGATCGCCCACGCAGCGAAGAACGCCGGCGAGCGTGAGACGACGTCGGAGCCGTCGGCGCTGTGGCTGTCGCGCTCGGGGACGCGGATGAGTACCCGGGCGATCGACTTGGTCATCCGTCGCCTCGCCGCCGAGGCGGGGCTGGAGATCTCCGCGCATGTTCTTCGTCATACGTGCGTGACGAACCTGATCCGTTCGGGTGCGGATGTCGTGATGGTCGCCGAGATCGCGGGGCACCGGCGGTTGGACACGACGCGCCGCTACAGCCTGCCGTCGCAGGCTGACAAGGACGCGGCGCTGGAAGCCGTCGTCGTCGAGACCTGACGGTCCAGCCGGGCGGCTTGAGCGAGCGTGGCCACCGGCGGCCCACCGGCCGAGGAAGTGCAGCGCCTGTCGAGCTGGCCGGCTGAGGTCGCTCGCAGTGACCTCGCGTCCTACTGCACATTCTCGCTGCAGGATCTGCGATGGGTGCGCTCGCACCGCGGCGCCGGCGAGCGGATCGGGCTCGCCGTGCAGCTCGCCGCGCTCGGGTTGCTGGGCTTCATTCCCGCCGAGCTCGGCGACACGCCGCTGGAGCTCGCTCGGCACGTTGGCAACCAGATCGGCGTGGCAGCGGCCACGTTCACGCGCTACGCGCGGGGGGTTGACGGGCGCACCCGCCTGGAACGTTATGGAGGTCGGTGATGGCCCGCCGCTCGACGTGTGGGCGGCCTTGGTTGGCCTGGAGCCATGCGCGGATGAGTCGCGTGTAGGCGTCGATATCGTCGTGTCCGTTGGCGTGCAGCTGC
>JALZJA010000043.1 GCA_030860005.1 Actinomycetota bacterium | reverse complement strand
GAGCGCGCGCGCAATCGCCCACGTGAGCGCCGCCGTGGCGGTGAGCGCGATCGGCGAGCCGCCGAGCTCGACGAGTCCGAGCCCGAGAGCCCACAACACCGCCGCGGCCACCGCGAACGGAGCGGCGGCGAGCACGAGCTCGAGGCCGCGGGCGCCGAGGCTTCCGGCGACCCGCAGTCCTGCACCACCGAGTGCGGCCGCCGCCAGCGCGAAGGCCACGTGGTGCAGGACGATCATCGGCGCCATCGTATTGACGCGTCCGCGGCCGGTGGCCCGCTGTGCGCGGCGCACTGGATACGCTCTGGCGGGCGATGAGGCGGTCACTGCAACTGATCCGAACGACCGCGCGAACCGTGCTTCCGCGGGGCGTCAGGAAGCGGCTACGCGACGCCGCTGGGCCACCCGCGCCGGACCTGATGACGGCGGCCTCGGCGGCCTCGCTGGTCACGCCGCTGAACCTGCACCTGCTGCGAGAGCTCGTCCAGCGGCTCGGCCGGCTGGGGATCGACGGCGACATCGTCGAATGCGGCGTCTACCGCGGCGGGAGCGCGGCGGTCATGGGCTCCGCCATGGTCGCCCTCACCGACGAGCGCCCGCGCAAGCTGTGGCTCTTCGACTCGTTCGCGGGCATGCCGCCCGCGGGCGAGCGGGACGGCGAGTTCTCGCACACGCTCGAGGGCGCCTACGTGGGCAGCCAGCAGGAAACCCGGCGACTGCTCGGTCAGGCCGGCGTGCCCGAGGACCGATTCGAGATCGTCACGGGCTTCTACGCCGACACGTTTGCGACCATCAAGACGCCGCGGACCGCGCTGCTGCACGTCGACTGCGACTTCTACGAGCCGGTGAAGCTGACGCTCGAGAAGTTCTATCCGCGTCTGTCCCCGGGTGGCTTCGTCGTCCTCAACGACTACGGCATCTACAAGGGCGCCCGCACCGCGACGGACGAGTTCTTCGACGCACACGGCCTCGACATCGAGCCGGTCGCGGTCGACCCGACGGCGTCGTTCTTTCAGAAGCCCGGCAACGGCTACTGCGGCTTGCCGGTGGCGGGGCACTTCCCCGGGTATCCGGGGGCGGTGGCGTAGTCCTCGCGGCGCCCCAAGCCCACCCCTATCGAGGCTGCTTCGTCAGATCGGCGGCCACGAACAGCGCATTGCCTCGGTCGGCGATCCGCGCAGCCGGGTACACCACCACCCGCAGCGCCCCGAACGCCAGCCGCAGCACCGCGCGCCTTCCCGGCCCGAGCCGCGCCGGCGACAGCGAGGTCTCGCGGTAGAACGCAAACGGAGTCGCGGAGGTTTCGAGCGCATGCGCGCTGTAGCCGCAGCGCTCGAGCAGGCGGCGCGCCGTCGAGGGCGCGAAGTCGTACAGGTGCACGGGCAGCTCCGGGTACTCCCAGACGCCGGTGCGGCGGGCGAGCAGCCGGTAGGTCAGGCGCGGATACCAGCCCTCGACGTTCGGGAACGTCGCCGCGACCACGCCACCGGGCGCGAGCAGGCGCGCCGCGATCGCGAGCTCGTGACGCGGGTCGGGCAGATGCTCGAGCACGTCCCAGAACGTGATCAGGTCAAAGCGCTCGCCCTCGAGCCCCGGCAGCGCCTGCTCGAGCGTGCCGGTGCGGACGTCGAGCCCCCGCTCGCGGGCCGCGCCGGCCGTCGCCGCGCCGAGCTCGACGCCGACGGCGTGCATGCCCTGCTCGGAGGCGACCTCGAGCCAGGCGCCCGACGAGGCGCCGACGTCGAGCGTGCGGGCACCCGCGCGCAGCGCGCCGGCTCGGCGCAGGGGCGCCAGCTTGTCGCGCGCGCGCTGCAGCGTGATCTCGCGCAGCGGCCCGAAGAGTGCCTGTGTGAAGCCGGGATCGTGGTAGTAGGTCGCCGCGAGCACGTCGGCCGCTGGCTGGGGGTGCTGGAAGACGAGCCGGCATCCGGGACAGCGCACGAGTCTGTGGCCTCCCTGCTCGAAGACCTCGACGAACGGCTCGCCGTGGTCGCAGAGGATGCAGCGGTGCGCCGTAGCGGTTACCCGCGGGCGAGCGGCGCTGCGGTCGTTCACGTCCCTGCCGCGGCGAACCGTACGACGCCGTCGTCGCGCTCTTGGACCACGCGCCCGTCGGCCAGCAGGAGGTCGACGTGACCGAGGACCTCCGACAGCGTCAGGTACGCCTGTGCGACGGCGACGTCGCCCCACAGCGCCTGCGCGATCTCGTAGGCCGTGCTGGGCTGCACGGCGACCACCGCGTGGATCTTCTCGGCGCGGCGGTCGTACTGGCGGAAGCGCTCGTCGATCAGCGCGACGTGACCGGTGACGGGCTCGCCGTGGCCGGCGAGGATCAGGTTCACGTCGGCCATCGCCCGCGTCGCGCGCAGCGAGTCCATGTAGATCTCGAGCGCGTGCGGGCGCTCCGGCGCAGTCCCGTCCCCGTCGTCGATCGGCGCCTCCAGCGGTCGTGAGATCAGCGGGTTGGAGGAGATGTGCTTGATGAGGTGGTCGGCGCCGAGGACGATGCCGCGCTGGGGGTCGTGGAAGATCGTGTCCGACGGCGAGTGGCCGGGCCGGTGCAGGACGCGCAGCGTACGGTCGCGCAGTCCGAGCTCCGAGCCGTCGGCGAGGGGCCGCGTGACGGTCGCAGCTGCGCCCCAGCCGCGATAGCCGTGCGAGATGGTCAGCAGCGCGATGCGCATGTCCTCGGGGATCCCGTGCTCGGTCATGACGCGCACGGCGAACGCGTCGTCGGCCTGCATGCCGTCGTCGTAGTGCGCCGCATACGGCGCGAGCAGGTCGAGCGCGGCCACCTCGGCGCCCGCGCGGCGGCGCAGGATCTCGACGAGCCCGAGGTGGTCCATGTGCTGGTGGGAGACGACGATCAGCTCGAGGTCCTCGACCTGCCGTCCGTGCCCGGCCAGCGCGCGCTCGAGCGTGTCGAGCGCGGTCCCGGAGTTGGGCCCGGAGTCCAGCAGCGTCAGCGGCTCGTCGTCGATCAGGTAGGTGTTGACGGTGCCGACCTGAAACGGCGTCGGGATCGGCAGGCAGTGGATGCCCGCATCGGCGGCACGCTCCAGCGCGGCGGCGGCCGCGGCCTCCTCGTCGGCAATCACGATCTGATGATCTCCAGCAACTCGTCGCGCCGGCGCTCCATGTCCTCGACGGAGTGCAGCGACTCCAGGCACAGGCGCATGAGCGGCTCGGTGTTGGACGCGCGAACGTTGAAGTGCCAGTCGTCGTAGTCCACCGAGACGCCGTCGAGGTGGCCGATCTGCCCGTCCGAGTAGCGCTCCTCGATCTCGGAGAGCTTGGCCGGCCCGTCGGCGACCTCGGAGTTGATCTCGCCGGAGATGAAGTACTTCGAGTGGAAGCGATCGAGCAGCTCCGAGAGCTTGCGGTCCTCGACGCTCAGCAGCTCGAGGATCAGCAGCGCCGGGATCGTGCCGCTGTCGGCGCAGTAGAAGTCGCGGAAGTAGTAGTGGCCGGAGACCTCGCCGCCGAACATCGCGCCCTCCTCGTGCATCCGCGTCTTGAAGAACGCGTGGCCGACGCGGTTGGGGTGCGCGGTGCCGCCGGCGGCCTCGACGGTGTCGGCGACCGCGCGGCTCGCGCGCACGTCGTAGAGGATCGCCTCGTCAGGGCTCTTGCGCAGCAGCGACTCCGCCAGCAGCGCGGTCAGGAAGTCGCCGTCGACGAACGCGCCGGTGTCGTCGATGAAGAAGCAGCGGTCGGCGTCGCCGTCCCACGCGATGCCGAGGTCGGCGCCCTCCTCGACGACCTTGCGCATGATGAACTCGCGGTTCTCGGGCAGCATCGGGTTGGGCTCGTGGTCGGGGAACTCGCCGTCCGGCTCCCAGTACGCCGTGACGAGGTCGAGGCCCAGGCGCTTGAGCAGCGGGCCGACCATCGGCCCCGCCATCCCGTTGCCGCCGTCGACGACGACGCGCAGCGGCTTGACCTGCTCGGGATCGATGAACTCCAGCGCGGCACGCTGGAACTCCTCGTAGATCTCGACCTGCTCGACGGAGCCGCGCGCGTCCGGATCGGGCTCGTCGAATCCCTCTTCGATGCGCCGCCGCACGTCCTGGATGCCGGCGTCGCCGCTCAGCGCGATCGCGCCCTGCTTGACGAGCTTCGCTCCGGTGTAGGTCGCCGGGTTGTGCGATGCGGTGCACATGAGCCCGCCGTCGAGCTCGCGCGCACCCACGAGCCAGTAGAGCATCTCGCTGCCGACCCGACCGGCATCGACGACGCTCGCGCCCTCGGCGACCATGCCCTCGCGATAGCGCGCCCCGAGCTCGGGGGCGCTGAGGCGCATGTCGCGGCCGAGGCCGATGCGCAGCTCGCCCACAGGCTTGTCGCTGAGGTCGGCCAGCACGTGCGCGAAGGCGCGTCCGATCGCCTCCGCGACGTCCCCGTCGATCTGCTCGCCGTAGAGGCCGCGGACGTCGTAGGCCTTGAAGATCTCTTCTGGTGCGGAGGCTGGCATCGAGGTGCGGATCGTAGTGACCCCGCGTCACGCGTCGCCGGCGATGAGCTCCGCGCGGTCGGCCACCGCGATCACGCCACCGTGCTCGACCGCCGCGTTGAGCGCGAGCTTGCCACTGTCACCGTGGGGTCGTGCGGGCGTTCCGTCACAGATCCTCCGCATTGTTGTCGCACTCGCATGCTGATCGATAACGGGACGGCCGTCATCCTCGGCGGTTATGGAGGGGCGTGGTGGAAAACGGGAAAATGCGGCCGGTTTTCGACCACACCCCCGGCTTGAGCGCGGGGTCGGGCGGCGGGCGGCCGACCAGCACAACGTCATCGCGCTGCGCCAGCTGCGCGAGGTCGGGCTGACGGCTGAAGCGGCCCGCAAGCGCGTCGCGATCGGCCGCTGGCGCCAGGTGCACGCGGGCGTGTACGCGGTCTCGCACGCGAAGCTCACCCGTGAGGGGCATTGGATGGCCGCCGTGCTGGCCTGCGGTCCCGGAGCGGTGCTCTCTCATCGATCGGCCGCAGCGCTGTGGGGTCTGCGGCGCGACAACCGTGCGACCAGCGACGTGACGTCCAAGCGGCGCCGCGGACGGTCTCGTACTGGCATCACGGCTCACCAGGGCCATCTCCTGGCCCGTGAGGTCGAGACCATCGACGGCATCCCCTGCACGAGCCTCGCCCGCACCCTGCTCGACCTCGCCGAGGTCGTCGACCGCCGCGGCCTGGAACGCGCGATCGACCGCGCCGAACAGCTGCGCCTGCTCGACATGCATGCCGTCAACGACGTCCTCGAGCGCGCCAACGGCCGCCGCGGCGCCCCACTCCTGCGCTCCGTCCTCGCTGAGCACTACGCGGCCAGCACGCTCACCGCCAGTGAGCTCGAGGAGCGATTCCTGCTGATCTGCCTCACTGCTGCCGTTTCCGCACCACAGGTCAACGCCTGGATCGCCCTCGAGCACAACACCGGCTACCGAGCCGACTTTCTCTGGCGCACACAGCGCCTGATCGTCGAGGTCGACGGCCACGCCACCCACGGCACCCGCCAGGCCTTCGAACGCGACCGCCACAGAGACCAGCGCCTGACCCTCGCCGGCTACCGCGTCGTGCGCTTCACCTGGCGCCAGATCACCGAGGAACCCGAGCGTGTAGCCGAAACGCTCCGGGCGCTCCTTCTAGACTGAAACCCATGTCCGGCCATTCCAAGTGGGCGTCGATCAAGCACAAGAAGGCCGTCGTCGACTCGCGGCGCGGCAAGCTCTTCACGAAGCTCGCCCGCGCCGTCACGACCGCCGCGCGCGACGGCGGCGGCGAGCTCGAGGGCAACCCCGCGCTGCAGCTGGCCGTGCAGAAGGCGAAGGACGCCTCGATGCCCAAGGACAACATCGAGCGCGCGATCGCGAAGGGCACGGGCGCGGGCGCCGACGCCGCCGCGATCGAGGACGTCATGTACGAGGGCTACGGCCCCGGCGGCGTCGCGCTGCTCATCGAGGCGATGACCGAGAACCGCAACCGCACGGGCGCCGACGTGCGTCACGTGCTCACCAAGCACGGCGGCAGCCTTGGCGAGCCGGGCTCCGTCGCCTACCTGTTCGACAAGCGCGGGCTCATTCTCATCGACGGCGAGCGCTATTCGGAGGACGACCTGATGCCGGCGATCGAGGCCGGGGCAGAGGACATCGCCGAGGACGAGGGCGTGTTCGAGACCCTCACCGAGCCCGCGACGCTGACCGCCGTGCGCGCGGCGCTCGAAGGCGCCGGGGTGGAGGTCCAATCCTCCGAGGTCGCATGGCTGCCGAAGGCGCGCGTGCCGATCGCCGAGGCCGACGCGGGGAAGCTCCTGCGCCTCATCGACGCGCTCGAGGAACTGGACGACGTCGACGCCGTGCACGCGAACTTCGACGTCGACGCCGACGTGCTCGAGCGGGCCGCCGGCGTCAATTAGCCGTGTGGCCTCCGGAGGCGCTCGAGTTCCTGCGCGAGCTCGAGGACGACAACGACCGCGACTGGTTCAAGGCCAACCGCGCGCGCTACGACGCGCACCTCGTCGAGCCCGCCCGCAAGCTCGCGGCGAGCCTCGCGCACCTCGGCGAACCGCGCTTCTTCCGGCCCTACAACGACACGCGCTTTCATGCTCGCCCGCCGATCAAGGAGCAGCTCGGCGTCGCGATCGGCTACGGCGAAGCCGGCGGCTACTACTTCGAGCTGTCGCTCGACGGCCTGCTCGTCGGTGCCGGGCTGCACCACCCGGCAGCCGACCAGCTCGACCGCTTCCGCCAGGCAATCGACGACGGCCGCCGCGCGAAGGGCTTCGAGAACGCGGTGAGCAGCGCGGCCGACACCGGGCTCGAGCTGATCGCCCCCGAGCTCAAGCGCGCCCCGCGCGGCTACCCGATCGACCACCCGCGGATCGATCGCCTGCGCCTGAAGCACATCACGCTCTATCGCCGCCATCCGCTCGAGCGCTGGCTGCACCAGAAGACCTGCACCGAGCGCGTGCGCACCGAGCTCGAGGCGGCGCGCCCGCTCGTGCGCTGGCTACGCGAGCACGTCGGGCGGTCGCAGCGCCAGGCTCGTTAGTCGACCCACGGCCGCGCCTGCTTGACGGCGAGCTTTCCGGCCGCGTCGATCTTGAACTCGATGTCCATCGCGAAGGCCGGATCGTCCTGCGCCTCGTAGATGACCTTGAAGCGCCGCTGGATCGTCTCCATCACGCTCGTGAGCCCGGCGATCTGCGCGGTGTTCATGACCGGCTCACCGTCCGTCGTCAGCGATGAGCGGCGGATGTACTGCGTCTCGTACTCGCCCTGCGGCCCGATCGCGGAGATGAGCAGCTCGTCGGGGGTCGCGTTGGGATCGGGGTTCGTGACGAGGCTCTCGCCGACCTGAACGTTGACGTAGAAGCCGGGCCAGTTCGGGTCGTACGGGTTCTTCGTGACCGCGACGCCGTTGGCGAGCTCGTCGTCGAAGTTCACGTGCACGAGGACGCCCATCGCGGCCGCGAGGTGGTCGATGCGGTGAAACTCGCGCTCGTCGAAGGCGCGGAAGTTCCACAGCGACGCCCACACC
>JALZJA010000033.1 GCA_030860005.1 Actinomycetota bacterium | reverse complement strand
CCGTTGGGTTTTGACGGCGGCAAGACGATCGTCGATGACTACCTGCGCGAGGTGCGGCCGCTGTTCGCGCCGCCGCCGAGGACGTTTCGGCGGACGGTCTATCGGCCCGGTGAGATCTGCCAGTTCGACGTCTGGGAGCCCAAGGCGGAGATCCCGGTCGGTCACGGCCAGACGCGCCGCGGTTGGGTCGTCGTTGCGTGTCTGGGCTACTCGCGCGCGGGCGCCGGCGTGTTGGTCTTCAGCAAGGAGGCCGAGGATCTGATCGCGGGTGTCGGCGGCTGCGTCGAGCGTCTTGGCGGCATCCCTGGGGAGCTGGTCTGGGATCGCCAGGCCGGCATTCACGGCCATGGCGGGCGACCGTCGGAGGCGTTCGCCGGCTTCTGCGGCCAGCTGCGGGTTGGCTGGCGGTTCTGCGAGCCGGCCGATCCGCAGGCCAAGGGCGTCGTCGAGCGCCTGCAGGACTTCGTGGAGCGCTCGTTTGAACCGGGCCGCGCGTTCGCGAACGAGCTGGACTTCCAGCTGCAGCTCGACGCGTGGTTCGACACGCGCGCGAACGCTCGTCATCACCGCACGCTGCGCTGCCGACCGATCGACCGGCTCATCGAGGAGCGCGCGGTGATGGCGGCGCTGCCCGCGACGACACCTGACACCGATCGGCGCTGGGTGCTCAGGGTGCCGCCCGATCCCTACCTGCGCTTCGATACCTGCGACTACTCGCTGCACCCCGCGTTCGTGGGCCGGCGCATCGAAGCCAGGGTGACCGATCGCGAGGTCCTCGCGATCGTGCTCGATAGCGGCGAGATCGCTTGCCGGCACCCGCGATCGTTCGCCAAGCACCGCACGATCACCGCGCTCGAGCACGCCAGGGCCATGAAGGCCGGCCGCGGCCAGGTCGACGACGTCGCCGAGGCGACGGTCGAGATCCGGCCGCTCGCGCGCTACGACCAGCTGATCGCATGACCCGCCCGACGACCGAGCTCACGCACCTCTTTCGCCAGCTCAAGGCTCCCGCGGCCGCCCGGGCGTTGCCGAAGCTCGCCGATCGCGCCCGCGCCGAGGAATGGTCCTACGAGCAGTTCGCAGCGGTGCTGCTGAAGACCGAGACCGACAGCCGCGACAGCCACGGCGGCCAAGCGCGCATCAAGGCCGCCAGGTTCCCCGCGCGCAAGACCCTGGAGGAGTTCGACTTCGCCTTTCAGACCTCGATCCGTCGCGACAGCGTGCTGCACCTCGGCCAGCTGGACTTCCTCGCCGGCAAGGAGAACGTCGTGCTGCTCGGCCCGCCCGGGACCGGCAAGACGCACCTCTCGATCGCCTTGGGGATCCGCGCCTGCCTCGCCGGCCACCGCGTCTTGTTCAAGACCGCGGCCGAGTGGGTCGCGCTGCTCGCCGACGCCCAACGCCATGGTCGCCTCGACACCGAGCTCGACAAGCTCTCCCGCGTCCCGCTGCTGATCTGCGACGAGGTCGGCTACATCCCGTTCGACCCCCAAGGCCGCCAACCTGATGTTCATGCTCGTCAGCCGCCGCTACGAGCGCGCATCGCTGATCGTCACCAGCAACAAGCCGTTCAGCGCCTGGGGCGAGATCTTCGGCGACGAGGTCACCGCCACCGCGATGATCGACCGTCTCGTTCGCCACGCGAGATCCTCTCGCTCAAGGCGATCTCGACGCCGAGCCGATCCCGTTCTCGATCGCCGAGCAAGCCGACCGCTCGGCGCCGATCCCGACGGCCTGAAAGGACACACGATGGACGACGACAAGCTCGAACTCGGCAAGGCGCTACTCGCGGGCATCGCGCGCACAGAGCCGATCCGCACGCCCGAACGCGCGCAATCCGCGAAGCGCTGCGCGAGTCGGACCCGGACGCCTTCGCCCGAGTCTCCACGCCGACGAGGTCGCCTTCGTCGAGTGGAAGCGGACGCAGCGATGACGAAAAACGGCGCCCCCAACAACGGAGCGCCTTTCTCGTTTTGGGCGCCGTGGAGCGGCGCCCTCACAGACCTAAGAAGCGGGGCAAAGGCCGCCCTGCGGCTTGCCGTTCTCTTCGGCCCTTTCGAAGCCGTTGTTCGACGTGCCAGCGGCGGACTTGCCACCGAGCTGCTGGCACTCGCCGTTGCCAGTGGTGACGTTGTACTTGTGCCCGGCGAACGCGGACGGCGCAGCCGCACCGATGCTGAGGGCGGCGATCGCGGATGCGGCGGCAATACGGGACGAAAGCTTCATGAAAAGCTCCTTTTCGTTGTCGATTGGGGTTTCGTGAGCGAGAACGCTCGGGATCACCGCGACTCAGCGACACGGCGTGTAGACGCTCACCGCGTCCGAATGACCCGCGCCGCGCTGCTCATGTGGCGTAGACTCATCTGCAAAGTGGGGCGGCGCCGCGCCAACGGCCCGCCCCGTGGCACAGGAGGTGGTAGCTCCCATGCAGGCCAATCGTAGGTCAGCCGACGTCGGGCAGGCAGCCGACGACGCGGGCACAACTGTCCAGCGTCCTCAGCAACGACCCCGGAGCAGACTCTCGACCCGCGCCAGATCGGCCGGCGTGTCCACATCGGCCAGGAACAGCTTCGGCTCCCCGAAGCGCCGCAGCTCTGCCTCGTCGATGCTGTTTGCTCCGGCAGCGACAGCAGCGCCCCGCAGTGACCCGCCACCCTCAAGCGCCGTCCGCAGCGCGGGCAGCGCCGACAGGTTCCATCGCGCCACCAGCGGTTGCGCCACCCCGCCGACCCGCGGCACGGCCGTCCCCTCGCACCTCGCCAGCCACGCCAGCAGCTGCGGTGGCACCAGCGGCAGGTCGCACGCCAGGGCCACGACCGGCCCTCCGCACGCTTCCAGTGCGGCCACGAGCCCGCGCGCCGGATGGGGCTCCCCGCCCGGCTCGCGCCACAGTGCCACCCCACGCGGCAACGCGGGAAGCGCCACCCCGGGCGGAATCACCACGGCGGCCTCGAGCCCCGCGGCCACAGCCGCGTCGACGGCACGCCGGGCCAGGGCCCGCCCCGCCAGCTCCAGCGTCGCCTTGGGCACGCCCATCCGCCGGCTGCGCCCACCGGCCAGGATCGCCACCGTCGTCGCTGTCACGGCCCCAGCATGGCGTAGGTTGGGCGTCATCGTTGGATCAGTCATGGACCGCTGGGCACGCCGCAACAGCTTCACCCACGCCGACTTCGCAACCGTCGAGCGCCTCGCCCGCGGGCGGACCGCCTCGGTCGCCGTGTGCATCCCGGCGCGCGACGAGGAGCCCACCATCGGCGCGATCGCCGCCGCCGCCATGGACCTGCATGACCGTGGGCTGGTCGATCGCGTGGTCGTCGTGGCCGATCGCTGCACCGACGCCACCGCGCAGGTGGCCGTCCGAGCCGGCGCCGAGGTGGTGGCCAGCGGGTCGCTCCTGCCCGAGGAGGGCCCGATCGCCGGCAAGGGTGATGTCATGTGGCGGGCGCTGTCGGTTCTGCGCGAGGACATCGTCTGCTACGTCGACGGCGATTCACGCGACTTCGGGGCGCACTTCGTGGCCGGGCTCGTCGCTCCGCTGCTGGTCCGCAGCGACCTGGCGTTCGTCAAGGGTGACTTCCGCCGACCTCTGACCCACGCCGGCCGCGAGGTTCCCGACGAGGGCGGGCGGGTCAGCCAGCTCATGGCGCGGCCGCTGCTGCGTCGCCTGTACCCGGAGCTGGCGGGCCTGGGCCAGCCGCTGGCCGGCGAGATCGCCGCCCGGCGCGCCCTGCTGGGAGGGCTGTCCTTCGACGGCGGCTACGGGGTGGAGGTCGGAATGCTGATCGACGTGCTGGGCGAGGCGGGCGCCGGCGCCATCGCCGAGGTCGACCTGGGCACACGGCGCAACGCCCACAAGCCGCTCGCAAGCCTGGGCCCGATGGCCGACGAGGTGCTGGCCACCGTGCTGGACCGCGCGCGACGCGACGGGCGCCTGGCGCTCGAATCCGCCGAGCCGGACGCAGAACGGGTGGTGCGTCCTCCGATGGACGCTCTGCCCGCCGCGGCCTGAGCCGCGCACGTCGCGGCCGCGTCCGGTCGCCCGATGGCCGTCAGTCGGCCGGGGCGCGCGCGAGGAGCACCGC
>JALZJA010000013.1 GCA_030860005.1 Actinomycetota bacterium | reverse complement strand
CCGTGCTTGCGCAGCTCCTGGCCGGGCTCGATGAACGTCCGCCCGACGTAGCGGTTCTTGATCAGGCCGTCGTCCTGGGGCAGGCCGCCGGCGCGGGCGTAGCCGCGGGCCGCGGGCGCGCCGGAGTCGGGCACGGGAATGACGAGGTCGGCATCGGGCGCCGGCGCCTCGCGGGCGAGGATCTCACCCATCCGACCGCGGGCGGCCTGCACGACGTTGCCGCCCATGCGCGAGTCGGGCCGCGCGAAGTAGATGTGCTCGAAGATGCAAAACGCCTCGCGCGCACCCTCGACGACCATGCGCGAGTGCAGGCCGTCGGAGTCGATCCACACGAGCTCCCCGGGCCGCACGTCGCGCACGTACTCGGCAGCGATGATGTCCAGCGCGCAGGACTCGCTGGCGACGCAGTAGCGGTCGCCCTCGAGCCGGCCGAGGACCAGCGGCCGCAGCCCGGCCGGATCGCGCAGTGCGACGAGCTCGTTCTTCGTCATGAAGACGGTGGAGAACGCGCCCTGCAGGCGCGGCATGACGTCGGCGACGGCGTCGGCGATGTGCTCGGCCTCGTGGGAGGCCAGCAGGGCGGCGATGATCTCCGAGTCGGACGTCGAGCGGAAGTTCAGCCCCCGCTCGCTCAGCTCGGCGTGTAGCTCGACGGCGTTGATGAGGTTGCCGTTGTGGCCGAGCGCGACCTCGCGCCGGTCTGAGCGGTGGACCGGTTGCGCGTTGTCCCAGCCGTTGGAGCCCGTCGTGGAGTACCGCACGTGCCCGACCGCCATGTCGCCGGCCAGCGCGCGCAGCTTCTGCTCGTCGAAGACCTGGTTGACGAGCCCCAGCTCGCGCAGGGTCATGATGTGCCCGCCGACATCCGCAGCGGCGATGCCCGCGGACTCCTGCCCGCGGTGCTGAAGTGCGTACAGCGCGAAGTACGCGAGGCGGGAGACTTCGTGCCCCGGAGCGAAGATCCCGAACACGCCGCACTCGTCTCGCGGTCCATCGCGGCCATCGAGCATGGTCACAAGTTCAAGGATAGCCATGCGTTCGGCCACGAAACGTCGAGATCCCTGCCCGCTTCTCCCTCTCACCGAGAAGTTGCGCCACGTCTTGAGCGGTTTGGGCGTCACGTTCGTAGACGTCACCCCAGCTGTACTGGATGTGCTTGGAGCGCCGGCGGCGCGCGATGTCCTGCTCGAAGGCGTGACGGGTGCCGTGGTAGCGGTAGCTGACGAGCTCGATCGTCAGGTCTCTCTCAGGCCAGTGGCAGTCGACCTTGTCGCCGCTGTGGTCGATGTTCGTGCGCGGCCGGGGGAGGCCATGGCGGTCGAGCAGGGCGAGGAAGCCGTCTTCGAGCGCGCTCAGGGTGGCGTCGGAGCCAAGCGCGCGGTACAGCTTTGCGACGCCCCGCTTGCTGGGGTTGCGAGCAACGCAGGCCTCGATATCCGCGGGCGTGGTACGGCGACGAACCCAGGCCTCGTGGCATGCCCTGGTGAGCTCGGGCGGGGCGAGGTGCGGCGCGAGGTCGAGCAGCAGTCGCGCGGGGTTGGTCGTCGGGATGCCGTACCAACGCGTCGTGTCGAGGACATGCAGGTCGCGGACGCGGTGGATGACGATGCGGGGGCGCGCGCGGCCGGCGGTCGTCGGGACGGTGATCTCGGGCCAGGCCGGCGGCGCCGAGAAGATCCCGAAGAGATGCGCGGCGGACGCGTGGCTTGCGACCGCTCCCTTGCCGCACGCCAGGACGGCGCCCATCAGCTCCGCGTGCGGTGACGGGGCCGTGTGACCGACCGCGTAGACACCGTCGTGCACGCGATGCAGCCGGCCATCCTCCAGCCAGCGCTGGATCGTGTGGCGATCGATGCCTGCGGCCACGAGCTGGTCCCATGCAACCCGGCCGTGCTGACGCGCCGCCTTCGAAGTGGCAATGTCGAAGTTGCTGCCCATCACGCTGCATAGGCGACATCACGCCCAAGTTCGCCCCCTCGGGACTTGGTCGTGTCGAAGTTGCTGCCTATGCGGCTGCACAGACGACACGAGCGCTACGGAAACAGCGGCGCCAGCGCCGCGTGCGCCGTGCGCAGCTCGTCCAGCGTGGCGGTGACCCGCAAATCGCCGCTCGCGACCTCGAGCGTGTCGCCGCCGACCGTTCCGAAGATGTCGACGGGCACGCGTCGGCCCACGCGCTCCAGCGCCTCCGCCGACCCCGAGACGACGAACCCCGCGCCGGGGCTCTCTCCGAACAGCACCCGCTCGAGCTCGTCTGAGTAGATCTCGCCGAGATCGAGCGTCGCGCCGATCGCGCCGGCGAGGCAGCACTCCGCGATGGCGACGAGGAACCCGCCCTCCGCCACGTCGTGGGCGCTCGACAGCTTCGTGGTGCGCACCGCGTCGCGCACCGCCTCGATGGTCTCGCGCCGAGACGGGATGTCGATCGGCGCCAGTCCCAGCGTCAGCTCCTCGCCGCGCAGCTTGGCGAGCTCCGAGCCCGCCATGGACGGGCTGAACGGGCCGACGAAGCCGACGGCGTCGCCCTCGCGCGCGAAGCCCATCCGCCCGGCCCGCGAGGCATCCTTCATCTCGCCGACCATGCCGATGACCGGCGTCGGGTAGATCGGGCCGCCGCCGCTTTCGTTGTAGAGCGACACGTTGCCGCCGACGACCGGCACGTCGAGCCCCTTGCACGCGTCGACCAGGCCGCGCACCGACTCCTCGAGCTGCCATGCGACGCCGGGCTTCTCCGGGTTGCCGAAGTTCAGGCAGTTCGTCAGGCCGAGCGGCGTGGCGCCGACGCAGGCGAGGTTCGCCGCGCACTCGAGGACCGCCTCGACGGTGCCGGTGTACGGGCTGCAGGCCACGCGCCGTCCCGAGCCGTCGATCGAGATCGCGATCGCCCCGCCGTCGGGCAGCGCGAGCACCGCCGCGTCGGCCTGCTCGGGCCGTCGCACCGTGCGCGACTGCACGAGGCAGTCGTACTGCTCATACAGCGGCCGTCGCGAGGAGATGTTCGGTGAGCCCAGCAACGCGAGCAGGATCTCGCGCGGGTTGCTTACGTCGGCGGCCAGCACGCGTGGCGGACGCGGGTAGACCGGCCGCTTGTCGATGTCGCCGTTCAGGTCGTACAGCGGGCAGTCGTCCACCAAGGCTTCGACCGGCATGTCGCCGACGAGCTCGTCGCCATCGAAGACGCGCAGGGCGCGCGTGCCGGTCACCGTCCCGATCGCGGTGCCGTTGACCTCCCACTTCGCGCAGACCTCGAGCACCTCGCCGACCTTCGCGGGCTCGACCACGCACAGCATCCGCTCCTGCGATTCGGAGACCATGATCTCGAAGGGCGCCATGTCCGCCTCGCGCAGCGCCACCAGAGACACATCGAGGTCCAACCCGACCTCGCCCTTGGAGGCCATCTCCGCCGCCGACGACGACAGCCCCGCGGCGCCGAGATCCTGCAGCGCCACGAGCAGGCCGCGGTCGAGCAGCTCCAACGAGCACTCGAGCAGCTTCTTCTCGGCGAACGGGTCGCCGACCTGAACCGACGGCCGTTTGGATTCGTCGCCGTCCTCGAACTCCGCCGACGCCAGCACGGACGCGCCGCCGATGCCGTCGCGACCGGTCGACGCGCCGAACAGGACGACCGTGTTGCCGACCCCCGTCGCAGCGCTGTGAATCAGAGCGTCCTCGCGCGCGAGCCCGACCGCCATCGCGTTGACGAGACAGTTCTGCTCGTAGGGCTCCTCGAAGTAGACCTCGCCGCCGACCGTCGGCACGCCGATCGAGTTGCCGTAGTGGCCGATCCCGCCGACCGCATGGTCGAGGAGATACCGGGAACGTGCCGAGCTCTCGGGCTCACCGAAGCGCAGCGAGTCCAGCACGGCGATCGGCCGCGCGCCGATCGCGAAGATGTCGCGCAGGATGCCGCCGACGCCGGTCGCCGCGCCCTGGAAGGGCTCGACCGCCGAAGGGTGGTTGTGCGACTCGACCTTGAAGGCGACCACCAGGCCGCCTGAGACCGTGACCGCCCCCGCGTTCTCGCCCGGACCCAAAGCCATCCGCGGGCCGGACGTCGGCAGCTCGCGCAGCAGCTTCTTGGAGTGCTTGTAGGCGCAGTGCTCGCTCCACAGCAGCGAGAAGACCGCCAGCTCGACCTCGTTGGGCGCGCGGTCGAGCTTGGAGCAGATGAGCTCGAACTCGGACTCGGTCAGGCCGAGCGCGCGGGCCTGGTCAAGCGTAGGCATGGGCCATCGAGGTGAGGATCTGCAGCCCGTCGGTGGACCCGGTCAGCTCGTCGACCGCGTGCTCGGGATGGGGCATGAGACCGAAGACGTTGCCGGCCTCATTGCACACGCCGGCGATGTCGTTCGACGAGCCATTGGGGTTGCCATCGTGGGCGTACTTCAGGACGATCTGCCCGTGTGCATCGAGGGACTGCAGTACGTCTGGTGGCGCGTAGTAGCGGCCGGTCGTGTGCTTGACCGGGATGGAGAGGATGTCGCCGGCCTCGCAATCGGACGTGAAGTGCCCGTCGGCCCGCACGACCTCGAGGTTCACCTGGCGGCAGATGAAGCGCAGCTCGACGTTTGGGAGCAGCGCGCCGGGCAGCAGCCCGGCCTCGCACAGGACCTGGAAGCCGTTGCAGATCCCGAGCACGAGCCCGCCCTCGCGTGAGAACTCCGTGACGGAGTCCATCACCGGCGAGAAGCGCGCGATCGCGCCCACGCGCAG
>JALZJA010000601.1 GCA_030860005.1 Actinomycetota bacterium | reverse complement strand
TGCGCGAGAACATGTCCAAGACGCGCGAGGCGCTCGGCGCGGAGATCCAGGCGACGCTGCTCGAGGGCGACGTCGACGAGGACACGTGGGAGCGCCTCGAGGAGGCGCTCATCATGGCCGACGTGGGCGCGGCGACGACGGCGAGGGTCGTGGGAGAGCTCGAGGAGGAGGCCGCCGGGGCCAACCTCACCGACGGCGCAGCGCTCAGCGACCGCCTGGCCTCCAAGCTCGCCGCGATCGCGCGCACCGGCGATGACCACATCGACGTGCGTCCCTCGCCGACGGTGATCATGGCCGTCGGCGTCAACGGCACCGGCAAGACGACGACGATCGGCAAGCTCGCCTGGCACCTGCAGCGCGAGCTCGGGCTGAAGGTCGTGCTCGGAGCCGCCGACACGTTTCGCGCGGCGGCCGTCGAGCAGCTCGCCGGGTGGGCGCAGCGTGCCGGCTGCGACATCGTCCGCGGTCCCGAAGGCGCCGATCCCGGCTCGGTCGCGTTCGAGGCCATCAGGCGCGGCTGCGCGCAGGACGCCGACGTCGTGATCATCGACACCGCCGGGCGGCTGCACACGCAGGACAACCTCATGGCCGAGCTCGCCAAGGTGCAGCGCGTGATCTCCAAGCAGATCGAGGGCGCACCGCACGAGACGCTGCTGACCGTCGACGCGACGACCGGCCAGAACGGCCTGCGCCAGGCCAAGCTGTTCTCCGAGGTGGTGCCGGTCGACGGGATCGTCCTCACGAAGCTCGACGGCACCGCGAAGGGCGGCATCGCGCTCGCGATCGCGGGCGAGCTCGGGATCCCGGTGAAGCTCATCGGCATCGGCGAGGCGCTCGAGGATCTGCGCCCGTTCGACGCCGACGAGTTTGCGCGCGCGCTGCTGACCTGAGGCTGCCCCGGAACGGATCGCGCGGATGAGCCTGTATTTCCGCGATCGGACGCGCCCTATATTTCACGTCCATGGATGCGTGGATGGTCTGGATCCTGCTTGCGGTGCTGTTGGCCGCCGGCGAGATCTTCTCGCTGAGTCTCTTCCTGGCGCCGTTCGCCGTCGGGGCGCTGCTCGGGGCGGTCGCCGGCCTCGCCGGGGCGGGCGCCGCGGTGGCGATAATCGTGTTCCTCGTCAGCTCGACGCTGCTGCTCGGGTTCGTGCGCCCGATTGCCCGCCGCCACCTGCGCACGCCCGCGCAACTGCGCACCGGCACGGCGGCGCTCGTCGGCCAGACCGCGATCGTGACCGAGCGCATCAGCAACGACGACGGCCGCGGCGCGGTGAAGCTCGAAGGTGAGCTGTGGACGGCGCGCGCCTACGACGGCGACGAGATCATCGAGGCCGGCAGGCGCGTGCACGTCGTGGAGATCAAGGGCGCGACAGCGCTCGTCAGCGACGCCGGGTGACCGGTCTCTCACTAGGAGGTAGCGATGGAAGCCGGACTGATCTTGCTCATCGTCATTGCCGCGTTCGCGCTGCTGCTCGCCGCGCGGACCGTGCGCATCATCCCTCAGGCCCGCGCCGGGGTCGTCGAGCGGCTCGGCCGCTACCAGCGCACGCTGTCGCCCGGACTGGCGATCGTCGTGCCGTTCATCGACCGTGTCGGCGCGATGATCGACCTGCGCGAGCAGGTCGTCACGTTCAAACCCGCGGGCGTGATCACCGGCGACAACGTCGGCATCCAAATCGACAGCGTCCTGTACTTCACGATCACCGACGCCAAGTCGGTCTCCTACGAGGTTCAAGACCCGCTGCAGGCAATCGAGCAGCTCACCGTCACGACGCTGCGCAACGTCATCGGCGGCCTGACCCTCGAGGAGGCGCTTACGAGCCGCGACGCGATCAATGCCGCGCTGCGGACCGTGCTCGACGAGGCGACCGGGAAGTGGGGGATCCGCGTCAACCGCGTCGAGGTCAAGGCGATCGACCCGCCGGCCTCGATCCAGGAGGCGATGGAGAAGCAGATGCGCGCCGAGCGCGACCGCCGCGCCGCGATCCTCACCGCCGAGGGCTCCAAGGCGTCGGAGGTCCTCAACGCCGAGGGCGAGAAGCAGGCCGCCGTCCTGCGCGCCGAGGGCGCCAAGGAGGCGGCGATCCTGCGCTCCGAGGGCGAGGCCAAGGCGATCGACACGGTCTTCAAAGCGATCCACGACGGCGAGCCCGACCAGGGGCTGCTCTCCTACCAGTACCTGCAGATGCTGCCCCAGCTCGCGCGCGGCGAGGCGAACAAGATCTTCATCATCCCGAGCGAGTTCAGCCAGGCGCTGGGCAACATCGGCGGCGCGCTGTCGGGCGTCGCCCGGCCGCCACAGCCGCCGCCGCCGGGCGGGCGGGATCCGAATCCGTGAGCCTGTCGCTCGTCTCCGAGGAGGTCGAGGCCTACGCGGCAGCGCACACCTCGCCGGCCGCGGACCACCT
>JALZJA010000584.1 GCA_030860005.1 Actinomycetota bacterium | reverse complement strand
GGTTCGATGGACCTGCTCGCGGCATGGCTGCTGTACCCGCTTGCGCTCGGCGCGATCTGCGTGGGTCTCGGTCTGCTCGTCGAGCGATTGGCTGCCTGGCGGATGCCCGGTGCGCTGATCGTGCCGGTCGGCTTCGCGGCGCTGGTGGCGCTCGCGCGACTGATCACGTTCAAGCCTGAGACCGCGCGACTGGCGCTGGCGCTGATCGGGGTGCTCGCGATCGCCGGCCTCGTCGCGGGCCGCGAGCAGCTGCGTGCGCGCAGCCCCGATCCGCTGCTCGCGCTCGCAGCGCTCGGAATCTTCGTGATCTTCGGCGCGCCGATCTTCTTGTCCGGCACGCCGACCTTCGCCGGCTACCTCGCGCTTCCGGACACGTCGCATCAGCTGGCGCTCGCCGACATGTTCGCCCATCACGGGCCCGACTACGCGGCGTTGCCCAAGGGATCGGGTCGGCAGGCGATGCTGGCCTACGTCCAGTCCTCCTATCCGGTCGGTGGTCAGGTGGCACTCGGCGTGACCGCGCCGCTGGGGGTGCTCGACGCGGCGTGGCTGTACCAGCCGTTTCTGACCTGCATCGCGGTTGTCCTGTTCCTCGCGCTCGCATCCATCACGGCGCCGCTCTTTGCGCATCGCTGGCAAGCGGCCGTCACCGCGTTCGTCGCCGCACAGTCCGCGCTCGTCGTCGGCTTCGCCGGGCAGGGCTCGATCAAGGAGCTCGCCGCCGGAGCGATGCTCGTCACGGCAGCGGCGGTGCTCGCCGCGGCGTTCCGTGCGCGTGCGCCGGCGCGTTCGCTGCTGGTGCTCGCGGTCGCCGCCGCCGCGGCGCTCGCTGCACTGGGCCCGGCGGCGTTGGCGTATCTCGCCGTCGCCGGGCTGCTTGTCGCGGTCGTCTACGGCGCGCGCATCGTGCGCGAACGCAGGCACAGCGAGCTGCTGTGGCTCGTGCTGGGCGCCGCCCTCGCGGCCCTGCTCTCGATTCCCGTCCTCGACACGCTGCACACGGCCTACTCAACCAACAGCGCAGTGCTCTCCGACCAGGCTCAAGGTGGGGACTCGTTCACGCTCGGCCATCTCGCCGCACCGCTGAAGCTCGAGCAGGCGCTCGGCGTGTGGCTGAGCGGCGACTATCGCTATCCGGCGAGGTACGAGTCGATCAACATTGGGTTGCTCGTGCTCGCGGCGGCCGCGGCGGCGCTCGGAGCTGTGTGGGCGGTGCGACGGCGGGAGTGGGGACCACTCGTGCTCGCCGCGGTGGTGGGGCCGATCTCGATCTACCTGTTGGGCCGCGGCAACCCGTACGCCGATTCGAAGGTCCTGATGCTCGCCTCGCCGGCACTGCTGCTGCTTGCGATGGTCGGCGCGGCGAGCCTGTGGACCGGGCGCTGGCGGGCGCTCAGCTTGCTCGCGATGGCGGCGCTCGCAGGTGGCGCGCTGGGATCGAACGCGCTCGCGTACCACGACATCTCGCTTGCTCCGCAAGACCGCTACGCCGAGCTGCTGACGCTCAACGAGCGGCTTGCCGGCAAGGGACCGGTCGTGTTCACCGAGTACGACGAGTTCGGCAAGTACTTCCTGCGCGACGTGCCGAGCTACAACGAACCAGAGTATTTCCACGGCTACGTGGCCGGCTTCTCGTTCGCCGACACCAAGCGCAAGCCGAGCCTGAAGACGCCGCTTGACCCCGACGACCTCGCGCTCGCCTACCTGCACTCGGTGCCGTACGTCATCGTGCGCAGGTCGCCGATCTCGAGCAGGCCGCCGTCGAACTTCCGCCGCGTCTGGCGCGGGAGGTACTACGACCTCTGGCAGCGCCAGGGTCGCCCGCGAGTCATTCGCCACAACGCGCTCGGACCCGACGTCTTGCATCCGGCGCAGCGGGTCTCGCGGACCACGGCCCGCGCCTGGGGCGTTCGCGCGCGACGCCTGCATGCCCAGATCGCTGTCGCGCCGCGTCAGCGCGTTTCGCGGATCCTGCCGTTCGACGTCGACAAGCCGGTCCTGTGGAACCCCTTCCCCCTGTATCCCGGTGCGCTCGTCACCTCCGGCCCTGCCGACTTCGACGTCGCGATCCGCGTTCCTCGATCCGGTCGCTACCGCGTCTGGATCGAGGGCTCCTTCGCGCGGCGCCTGAGCCTGCGCATCGACGACCGCTTCGTCGGCAACACGCGGGCCAGTCTGGAGAACCCCGGCGCGTATCAGCGCATCGGGACGGTATGGCTGAAGCGCGGCAGGCACCGGCTGCGGATCTCGCAGGGCGGCGGCGACCTGTGGCCCGGGAGCGGCGGCTACCGCTCCAGCCTGCGCCATATCGGTCCCATCATCCTCAACCCGGTGGCTGACGAGCAGTACCCCGTCACGTACCTGCGCGCGCGCGAATGGCGGGGCCTGATCGGCATGAACGCCGACTGGCTGGAGATCGTCAGGCCCTAATGTCTGCGGCCCGAGATCCGGTCGGGCTCGTCGCCTCATGGCGCCCAGCGGCTACTAGCCCAGAGCGCATCAACGGTTTGCGCGGCGAGACTCGCCGCGCAAACCGCATCGTCACGCGCGCGTCCCCACCGCGAGCAGATACTCCTGCTCGAACCGCGCCTGGTCGGGCGTACCGAGGTTCCACTCGTCGCAGAACCGGTCTAGTGCCTCGTCGAACTCCGCCTCGCGCTCGGTCCGGCGCGCGTTGGCCTGAGCGGCGATGGTCGGGCCGTACTTCTCCTTGAAATGCTCGCCGTAGCCGCCTGGATGCTCAAACGCGGTGATCTCCAGCACGTCACGCTTCAGCGTGCGAAAGTCGACGCGGGCGCCGAACAAGTCGTCCACGTGCTGCTCGCTGCCCCACAGCGGCGGAGGTTGTGCGCCGGGCGGAGGCGGCGGCGCGAACGGCCCCATCGTCCGAAACAGCGCGCCGATCATGCCTTCGGGAGTCCAGCTCATCAGCCCGATCGTGCCGCCCCGACGGCACACGCGGACGAGTTCGTCGGCGACATCCTGGTGGTGAGGGGCGAACATCGCGCCGATTGACGACATCACAACGTCGAACGACTCATCCTCAAACGGCAGGCTCTCCGCGTCGGCTTCGGCCCATGCAAGCGCGACCCCTTCGGCCTCGGCGCGGCGACGGCCCGCGTCGAGCAGCTCCGGCGTCAGGTCACTGGCCGTCACGTCCGCGCCGGCCTGCGCGGCAGGAATCGAGGCGTTGCCAGTCCCAGCGGCGACGTCAAGGACGCGCACCCCCGG
>JALZJA010000204.1 GCA_030860005.1 Actinomycetota bacterium | reverse complement strand
GCAGTTGTTCGGAGCCTTCGCCATGCGGTTGCCGGTGCCTACGAACGCCGCCGGGCTGGATGGCCGATGTGGCGCGAGGGATACGACCCGATCAGCGAGCGGTTCCCGGCCGGGATCGGCTGGGTTGGCGGCGTGCCCGCCGCGCTGCTCGAAAATGCCCACGAACTCAAGCTGGGTCCCGTGCATCGTGCGGTCCTCGTCGCCCTGCTGATCGACATGCGACAGAACGACGAGGCGCTGGAGGCGCGCTCGCGCAACCTCCAGGACCGCACCGGCTACTCTGACCGCTCGGTACGGGGCGCGCTTCGACGACCTCTCAACGGCCGGTCTGATCGAGCGTGAGCACCGGAGCGGCCGACCGGTCTCGTCGTGCTCATGCCGCTTCTGGAGCGCTTGGCGGAGTTGCATGCGCTGGCCGTGTCTCGATCGACACTCCGGCAGCAGGTGCCGGGGTAGGGCCTAACCCCGGCAGGAGGTGCCGGACACTTTAAGGCTCAAGAGGCCTCTACTTCGTAGAGGAGTTAATGAGGCTCGCTTTCGCGAAGCGAAAGACGAGGTGACGCTTTCCCAGATCACCCGAGATCGAGGGGATCATGAGGGCGTGGCGCTCTCATCGCTCCCGCTCGATCAACGACCTCTCGCCTACGTGCTGACGGAGGCTCGCGCCGCGCTCGTCGCAGTCGACGCGGCAGAACCCGACGAGCCGCTGCGGCGCGATGATCGAGCGCGTGCGCTGGCACGCTTCGAGGCGGTCTGGCGCGAGCTTGAGCGCCGAAGCGATCTCATTGAGTACGTGGACCGCAAGCGGCTCGGGGCGCGCGGGTGAGCCGGTGAGCCTGCACCCCTGCATCGACTGCGGGGAGATCGTCGACGGGAGCTACTGTGACGAGCACGACCCCGACCGCGAACGGGAACGGCGCACACCCGGGCGAGGGTCGGGCTCGGCATCCAGCACGTTCCGCGCCGCCGTGCTCGCCGCCGCCCGGCACCGCTGCGAGGTAGTCGTGGACGGCGTGCGGTGCACGGCCACGCTCGACCTGGAGGCGCACCACGTCCGCTCATTGCGCGACGGCTGGAGCAATCACCCCCGCAATGGGCGCGCCATCGCCGGATGCTGGAGCGCGCGGCGCGGCTGGCTGCGTGAAAGTCGCGTCCGCACCCCGGGGCACGATCCCGGGTGTGATCCCCATCGTCGCCGCGCTCTCGCCCGCTACGGCCGCGCTCATCGGCGCGGCTACCGCGTCCGTCGTGGCACTCGTGGCGCAGTACCTCGCGCACCATCTCAGCATCAAGCGCGACCGCCGCAACCAGAAGCGAGCGCGCCTGCATGATGTGGTCGTGACGGCGTCAATCGCCCTGTTCAGCATGTCCGGCGACAAGCCCTCCCGCGACTACTCCGACCCTCACCCCGAGAGCATCGCCGCACTGTCGCCCGAGTACCAAGACCCCGACTTCATGGCCCTACAAGAGCGCATGACCGACGCGCTCGCGTTGCTCCTCATCCACTTCGGCGATGACCATTGGCTGATCGACGAGTACATGGCGGCGATGGAGGCCAGCACGGCCGCACGCCTCGCGATGATCGACACCCTGGCCCTCAAGGACGACGAGGCGGGCCGGGAGAAGGTCCGCGACCACGCGAAGGCTCTGCGTGCAGGCCAGATCGCCCGACTCAACTGGAGCGCGAAGGCGCGCGACCACGTCGACAAGCTGTAGCGCCGGGGCCCGACGCGAATCTTTGAGGTGCGAGTAGGGGACGCGCCCGCCAGCGCGCCTTTTTCACGCGGGCTACGGTTCTCCGCGACGAAAACCCCTGCTGAAGGAGTCACATGGACGTCAAGGTGGAAGACATCGAGGCCAGCCTCGGCTCGAAGGGCATCCTCATGCGCATCTCGAAGCCGCAGGGCGGCGCGGCGGTCGGACGGCTGTGGATCGGTAAGGCGAAGCTCACGTGGGCACCCGGCAAGACCTCGAAGAACGTCAAGACGATCAAGATGGACGACTTCATCGAGTGGTTGAACTCGCAGCCGTGAGGTAGCCGAGCCGCTCGCCGCTCTTGCGGCGCTTGGAGGCGACGTCGAGCGCCATGCAGAGCGCCACGAGGGCGTCGATGGCGTGCTGGGGGCCGCGTCCGGCCCGCTCAAGTCGCCAGCCGCGCCGCGTGTGAGCCTGGATGGCGTTTGCGGCGCAGGCTCAGCACGTCGTCGGCGGGCACCACGAGCGCGCGGCTCATGACGGCATCGCGGAGGCGCTGCGAGGCAGGGACCATGCGCACGCCGGCCCGAGGGAACGTGGCGGAGCGGACGCGTGCGGTTCGTGTCCACGCGCGAGCACGTCGACCGCAAAACGCCGGAAGGCCGCCTCCAGACCGGAATCCTCGCCGAGTTCGCCGAGTTCGAGCGCGCTTCCGGCGCGTCTACATCGTCCCGGCCCGATCACCCCTGGACGCGCCTGGAGTGCTTCCAGGAGAGCGCGCAGCCGACCCCCGACGGCGCTACTACGTCCTGCCGGACTTCCGCGCCGACATGATCGACACGTTCGACGAGGACACGACCGCCTACGCGCTACGACGGGTGCCCCTGTCGCTCGGAGCCGACAACCCGACAACTAGCGGGGTGGCCGAGTAGCCGGCGGCGGCATTCACCAGGCCTCCTGCGCCAGCTCGGCGATGACCTTCGACAGCCGCCCGCCCTGCCACGCAAGCGGCGATTGGCCCTCCTCCTCGACGACGAGCCGGCCGCTCGGCAGCAGCTCGGCGTAGGACTCGCCGAGCGCGAGCGGGTGGCCGGGATCGGCCTCGTCGCGGCTTGCGACGACGACGGCGGGACATTCGATCTCCTCGAGCGCGTGCAGGTCCGTGAACGGGCGTGAGCGCGAAACGACGCGCAGCGCGTCGGCGACCGCGTCGAGGTGCTCGTGGCGGGCGAGGCGCTGCCGCATCACGGTCGCGACGGTGTCGCGCCATGCGGCCGGCAGGCGATGCAGCTCCGACGCGGCGACGAAGCCCTCGACCCCATCCCTGCGCAGCGCGTCGCTAAGCCTGTACCAGCGCGCGAGACGCGCTTCGCCGTCGATCTCGACCGGGTCGTAGCCGGGCGTGACGAGCACGGCACCGGCAACGCGCTCGGGCGCCTCGAGCGCGAGGCGCAGGATCGTGTGCGCGCCCATCGAGGCGCCGGCGAACACCGCGCGCTCGATGTCGAGCTCGTCGAGCAGTGCCGCGAGATCGGCCGCCTGCTCGTCGTAGCCGTACGCCTCGGGCGTCGGGGCGGGCGACGACGCGCCGTGGCCGCGGGCATCGAAGGCCACCACGCGGTGCCCGCCGCGTTGCAGCGCGCGCGATCCCATGACGACGTAGCGACGCGATGCCGTCAGCCCGTGCAGCAGGACGACGGGCACGCCCTCCCCGTCGTCGGAGACCGCGAGCGTCACGCCGCGCGCGTCGATGGCCCGCTCAGGCACTCCCGTACCCTACGAGCCGTGACCGTCATCGACGTCAACGAAGAGGACTTCCAGACGGAGGTCATCGAGCGCTCTGCCAGCGTGCCGGTCGTCGTCGACTTCTGGGCCGAGTGGTGCGGCCCGTGCCGCCAGCTCGGGCCACGGCTCGAGAAGGCCGCCGAGGAGCGCGAGGGCAAGATCGTGCTCGCCAAGATCGACACGGACGCCAACCCGGACATCTCACAGCAGTTCGGCGTGCAGGGCATCCCCGCGGTCAAGGCCTTCATCGAGGGCGAGGTCGTGGCCGAGTTCGTCGGCGCGCAGCCGCCGTCGCAGGTCGAGGAGTTCTTCGACGCGCTCGTGCCGTCCGAATCCCAGCAGCTGCTCGAGGCCGGCGACGAGCAGTCGCTGCGCAAGGCGGTGCAGCTCGACCCGAAGAACGTCGATGCCGCCTTCGCGCTCGCCCAGCTGCTCTACCGCAACGGCGACAGCGAGGCCGCGCTCGAGCTCGTGCGCAACGCGCCCGGAAACTTCCGCGCCGACGGGCTCGCCGCGCGGATCGAGCTGGAAGAGAACGACGACCCACCCGTCCGCGCCGCCTTCGACACCCTCGACGAGGGCGAGCTCGAGGCCGGGCTCGATCAGCTCATCCGTGCGATCGAGTCGGGCAGCAGCGACACCGAGCGCATCCGCCGCGTCATCGTCGCGATTCTCGACGAGCTCGGCGTCGAGCACCCGCTGGCGCGCGACACGCGCCGGCGCATGGCCGCCGCGCTGTACTGACCCCGGGCCGCTTCAGTCCTCGTGGTCGGCGGCCGCATGCTCGCGGATGAGCCGGGCCGAGCGCTCCGGCTGCTCCAGGAAGAACAGATGGCCGACGCCCTCGAGCAGCTCGAGCCGCGCGCCGGGGACAAGCGAGGCGATCAGGTCGCCGTTGATCGCATCGAGCATGCGGTCGGCCGTGCCGTGGATTACGAGCGTCGGAACGTGCAGCCCGCGCAGCCTGCCGAACACGTCGTGGCCGTTGACGGCCGCGTACTGCGACATGAGCAGCTGCAGGTCGGCGGGATGCTGGCGTGCCACCTCCGAGAACTCGGCGTAGTTGTCGGGATCGGCGGCGAACTCGGGCGAGACGACGATCTCGTAGCCCGTCCTCAGTATCCGCTCGCGGTCGCCCGAGAACACCGCCGCGGTGAGCTCCTCGACGACGTCCTGTGACGTCGGGCGCGCCTGCGTGCCGCCGGGCGACGTGCAGCCGAGCGTCAGCGTGCGGATGCGGTCGGGGGCTCGCAGGGCGAGCTCCTGCGCCACCATCCCGCCCATGGAGATGCCGAGCACGTGCGCGCGCTCGATCTCGAGCGCGTCGAGCAGCGCGCGCGTGTCCGCGGCGAGGTCCGCGATCGTGAAGTCCTCGCCGGCCGGCGCGCTCCGGCCGATCCCGCGGTTGTCGAAGGCGATGAGCTCCAGGTCGCGCTCGAGCTCTGCGAGAAACGGCTCGCCCCAGTGCAGGCTGTGGCCGCCGAGGCCCTGGATGAGCAGCATCGGCTCGCCGCTGCCACGGCGCTCGTAGTGCAGCTCGGTTCCCGCGACGGGCAGCTTCGGCACCTCGGAAACGCTAGTGGATGGTTGATCGGCCCCGCGCCGTGTCGATCGTGCGGTTCGATGAGGCCGCAATCGGGGCCGCGCGCAATTGACGATCCGTCACTTGTGCACCTTCACGATCCTTTCGGAGACCCGTGGCGCGGCTCCGACCGTCCTCAATGCTGCTGGAGACAGCCATCTACAGCGGGAGCGCGAGCTGGTCGGCCGCGAGCTCGCCGGGGTCCTCGTGGTCAAGGGACGCGACGCGCACGCCGAGCAGCCGCACGGGCCGCGAGGGCGCGTACTCGCGCAGCAGCTCGAGCGCCACGCCGCGGACGGTCTCGGCGTCGTTCGTGGCCGCCGGGATGGTCCGTGCCCGCGTCACCGTCGTGAAGTCGTCGAGGCGGACCTTGATGGCGATCGTGCGCCCGCGGCGCTCCTGGGCGGCGAGGCGGTCGCAGAGCTGGTCGGCCAGCGCCGCCAGACGCTGCGCGAGCTGCGCCGCGTCGGCGATGTCGGTGTCGAACGTCGTCTCGTGCGATTCGGAGACCGCCACGCGCACCGGGCTCAGCACGGCCGAGCTCTCGAAGTGCGCGCGCCGGCGCAGGTGCGGCCCGTGGTTGGACCCGAACTCCGCGACGAGCACCTCCTCCGGCGCGCGGGCGAGCGCACCCAGCGTCGTGATCCCGAGTCGCTCCAGGCGCGCCGCCGTCTTGGGCCCGATTCCCGGTACGAGCCCCGGCGGGTGGCCCGCGAAGCGATCGCACGCCTCGGCGCGGGTCAGGCAGACGAAGCCGCGCGGCTTCTCGGCATCCGAGGCGACCTTCGCGACGAGCCGGTTTGGCCCGATCCCGATCGAGCAGTCCAGGCCCGTCGCGTCGCGGATGACGCCGACGAGCCGCCGCATCGCCGCCCGCGGAGCGACGAGCCCGTCGAGATCGAGGTACGCCTCGTCCATTCCGACGACCTCGACGCGGTGCGCGGCCCCGCGCACGAGCTCCATGACGGCGTTCGATGCCTCGCGATAGGCGGTGAAGTCGGGCGCGATGAGCACCGCGTCGGGGCACAGCCGTCGCGCCCGCGCCGTCGGCATCGCCGACCCGATCCCGAACCTGCGCGCCTCGTAGGACGCCGTCGTGACGACGGCCCGCGGCCCGCTGCCCGACACGATCACCGGCAGCCCCCGCAGCTCGGGCCGGCGCAGGAGCTCGACGCTCGCATAGAACGCGTCGATGTCGAGGTGCGCGATAGGTGCCACGGTCCGTACACGATGACTGGCGCGCCGGAGGCTTGCGTGTGCGAGCGTGGCCTCAGTGGTTGTCATCGCCCGCCGCGGCGGGAACAATCGAGCGCGATGGAGAACGCGACCCGGCTGTCGGCGCTCGACGCCTCGTTCCTGCACCTCGAAAAGGCAGGCGCGCGCATGCACGTCGCCTCCGTGACGATCTTCGAGGGGCCAACGCCGCCCTACGACGAGCTGCGCGAGCACGTCGAGTCGCGTCTGCACCTCGTGCCGCGCTTCCGCCAGCGGCTCGCGGAGGTCCCGCTCGACCAGGGCCGGCCGGTGTGGGTCGACGATCCGCATTTCAACCTGCGCTACCACCTTCGTCACGCGGGACTGCCGCCGCCGGGCAGCGACGAGCAGCTCAAGAACCTTGCCGGGCGGCTGTTCGCGCAGAGCCTCGACCGCACGAAGCCGCTGTGGGAGATGTCGCTCGTCACGAACCTCTCCGACGACCGCTTCGCGCTCATCGCCAAGAGCCACCACGCGCTGGTCGACGGGATCTCGGCCGTCGACATCACGACCGTGCTCTTCGACACCGAACCCAAGGCCCCGCCCAGCAGCGCGCCGCGGCGCGCGTGGACGGCGCGACCGCTGCCGTCCAAGGCGCAGCTGCTGTCCGAGGCGATCGTCGAGCGGGCGACGCACCCG
>JALZJA010000572.1 GCA_030860005.1 Actinomycetota bacterium | reverse complement strand
TCGTCGGGCAGCTCGTGCAGGTAGTCGGCCTTGGCGTAGTAGCCGATCCCCCACGGATGCGCAGGATCGGTCATCTGCTGGACGGCCGTGTACGGCATCGGCTGAACCATCTTCAGCCACGGCTGACCCCATTGCACCAGCGGCGCCAGCACCCGCTCGCCCTCCTGGGGATCGCCGACGTACACCACGATCAGGCCGGCTGCGGGCTGGCCGCGTCCCTCCTCGGGAACGAAGTCCTCCGGTGGCGCCGTCAGCAGCGAGAAGCCGCCACCGACCTCGTCGGGCGCCTCGGCCATGAAGTCACGGTAGAAGCGCAGCAATGCCCCGGCGGCTGAGCGCGGGTGCAGGATCATCCCGGCGTAGACGATCGGCCCGACCGGGTGCAGGCGAAACTCGAATTCGGTCACCACGCCGAAGTTGCCACCGCCGCCCTTCAGGCCCCAGAACAGGTCGGCGTTCTCGTCTGCGCTGGCGCGCAGCACACGGCCGTCGGCGGTCACGACTTGGGCGGAGATCAGGCTGTCGCACGTGATCCCGCATGTACGCTCGATCCAGCCCGAGCCGCTGCCGAGCGTCAGACCGGCGATGCCGGTGTGCGTCACGCGCCCGCCGGTGACCGCGAGACCGTGCTCCTGGGTCGCCGCGTCGAACTCGCCCCACGTCAGCCCGGCGCCGAAGCGCCCCGTTCGCCGCTCGACATCGATCTGCACGCGCTTCATCGGCGCGGTGTCGATCACGATCCCGTCGTCGCAGCAGGAGTACCCCGAGGCCGAGTGTCCGCCGCCGCGCACGGCGACGACGAGATCCCGCTCGCGCGCGTACGCCAGCGCAGCCTGCACGTCCTCGGGGCCGGTGCAGCGCGCGATCAGCGCGGGACGCTTGTCGACCGACCCGTTGAAGATCCGCCGGGCCTGCTCATAACCCGGATCGTCGGGCTCGATCAGCTCGCCGGCGAACGCCGGCAGCGGGATCTGGATGCTCATCGTGTGCCTCCTCGGATCTGGCGTGGATAACGCGGCGTTTGGGCGCGGAGACGATCGTCTCGCCGGTGTGGAGCGCGGCGCTACGGGGATGACCCTGGACCCGTCCCTGGGATCGCGCCGATGCGTACGACTCCGGGCGGGGGTAGGCTTGGCCGACGGGACGTGCAGCGACACGAAGCAGGGCGCGAGCGGTCTCGCTCGTGGAGCGCGATGACGAGTTCGCGCTCCTGGACGCCGCGTTGGATTCGGCGCGCTCGGGAGCCGGCGCGACGGTGCTGATCGAAGGACCGGCGGGGATCGGCAAGACGAGCCTGCTGGCGAGCGTCCGCGAACGCGGCGCCATCGCCGGGATGACCGTCCTGCACGGCAGCGGAAGTCCGCTGGAGCATGAGTACGCGATGGGCGTGGTGCGCCAGTGCCTGGAGCCGGCGGTGCGCGACCACGCGGATCGCCATGAACTCTTCGGCGGCGCGGCGCGTCTGGCGCAGAGCGCCGTCCTCGACATCCCCGAGGACCTTGACGCCCCGCCCGTGGGAGTCCTGCACGGGCTGTACTGGCTCACGTCGAACCTGGCCGATCGCGCGCCCTTGCTGCTGGCCGTTGACGATGCCCACTGGGCGGACGAGCCGTCGCTGCGTTTTCTGGCATATCTGGCCCGGCGCGTGGAGTCGATGGCGGTCGCGCTCGTGATATGCACACGAGCCGATCACGACAGCACAGCGGCGCAGAGTGCCCTGACGCAGATCCGAAGCAGTCCGGCGACCGAGGTCGTCCAGCCGCCAACGCTCGGGCCGGCGGGGGTCGCGGCGCTGCTGCGCACGCTCGGCGACGGCGCAGTCGACGGCGGCTTCGCCCGCGCGTGCCATGAGGCGACGGGCGGCAATCCCTTCCTGCTCGGAGAGCTCGTGCGGACGCTGCAGGCCAAGGGCGTCCCGTTCACCGCGGCAGGCGCCGCAGAGGTCACGCAGACCACCCCGCCGACCGTCGCGCGCACGGTGCGAGCCACCCTCGAGCGCCTCGGCCCCACGTCCCGCGCGCTCGCCCGGGCGACGGCGGTGCTGGGCGATGACGTCGATCTCGGCCTGGCTGCCGAGCTCGCGAACCTCCCGCTGAGCGAGGCCA
>JALZJA010000198.1 GCA_030860005.1 Actinomycetota bacterium | reverse complement strand
CCGCAGACCGCCGCGCCGATCATCTCGGACGACGCGATCCCCACCCGGCTGCGCACCCCAGACGAGGGCGGCGCGCCGCCGTTCCCGCTGCTCGCGCTCGCTGCGCTCCTGGCGCTCATGGCGCTGGGCGCGCTTGCCTACGGCGTGCTGCGCTTCACCGGCTGGGAGCCGGCATGGGCGCCACGCGCGCGCCATGCCGCGGCCGAGGCAGGCTGGCGCGCCTCCTCGACCTGGGCCGAGTTCACCGACTTCGTGCGTTTCGGGCGTTGAGCGGGTAGGCACGTACCTTGCCCCTTCTCGAAGGCCGTCGCCTGCTCATCACCGGAATCCTCACTGAGGGCTCGATCGCGTACGCCGTCGCCGAGCGCGCGCAGGAGGAGGGCGCGGAGATCGTCATGAGCGGCTTCGGGCGCGGCATGCGGATCACGCAGCGAATCGCCAAGCGACTGTCCGATCCACCCGACGTCCTCGAGCTCGACGTCAACGACCCCGACCAGATCGAGGCGGTCGCGCAGGAGCTCGACTCGCGCTGGGGCGCCCTGGACGGCGTCCTGCACGCGATCGCCTTCGCGCCCGAGGACGCGCTCGGTGGCCGCTTCCTCGAGACCCCCGCCGAGAGCGCCCAGACCGCGTTCATGACGAGCGCGTACAGCCTCAAGGCGCTGGCCGCCGGCTGCAGCGACCTGCTCGAGCGCGGCGACCACGGCTCTATCGTCGGGCTTGACTTCGACGGCCAGGTCGCGTGGCCGGCGTATGACTGGATGGGCGTCGCGAAGGCCGCGCTCGAGTCCGTCAGCCGCTACCTGGCACGCGACCTCGGCGCGCGCGGCATCCGCAGCAACCTCGTCTCGGCCGGCCCGATCAAGACCGTCGCGGCCGGCTCGATCCCGGGCTTCGACATCCTCGCCAAGGCGTGGGACGACCAGGCGCCGCTGGCATGGGACGCGGAGGACGCCGGCCCGGTCGCCGACGCGTGCCTGTTCCTCATGTCAGGCCTCGCGCGCGGCATCACCGGCGAGATCGTGCATGTCGACGGCGGCTACCACGCGCTGGGCGCGCCGCTGGCGCCGCCGGAGGATGAGGCCGAGTCCGAGGAGCCGCCGGATGAGCAGGAGGCGCCGGCTGAGCCGGAGGCCTAGCCTCGCCCTCTGTCGGTCCCGCCGTTCTTGCGTCGCGCCCGCGGACGCCCGCCCGCGTACACGGCCCTGAACCACAGCTCGGTGAGCTGCCTGACCGCCTCGTGCATGTCGCGGCCGTGGCGGATGACCTCGATGGTCAGGTGGCGCTCGACCATCGCGCACATCGCCTGCGCCGCCACCCGCGCGGGAATGTCGTCCGGCGCGATGCCGCGCCGCTGGTCGCGCGCGATGCGTGCTCGGCGCCGGCGATGAAGCGGTTGACGTGGGGCTCCCACTGCGACGGCATGTGCTCGTCCTCGCCGTAGAGGTGCGCGGCGAGCATGAGGACCGGGCCGTTGCGGTTGGCGACGGCGACGAAGCGCGCGAGTGCGTAGCCGAGCTCCACGCGCGGGTTGCCGGCGCCGTCGAAGTACGGCGCCGCCGCGTCGTCCATGTCGGCGAACGCCTGCTGAATGAGGCGGTCCATGACCGCGCGCTTGTTGTCGAAGTAGAAGTAGACCGTCGTGCGGCTGACGAACGCGCGCCGCGCGATCGAGTCGATCGAGACCTGGTCGTGCGAGCCCTCGGTCAGCAGCGCGCGGGCAGCCTCGAGGATCGCGTCCTCGGTCGCGTTGCGTGGCGCCAGTTCGCCGGAGCTCTGATGAGCTGAGCTATCGTCGTGCTTCGAAGTGGGCAGCGATCCGCTCGCGAGTCTCGGCCGGTGGGACGATCTCGTCGATGTAGCCCTGCGACGCGGCGACGGCCACGGGCAGATACTCCTCCTCGTACTCGGCCGCCAGCTTCTCCGGATCCTCGCCGGCCTCGAGCTCGCGCCGCTTGACGATCTCGATCGCCTGCGTGGCACCCATGACACCGATGCGGGCGTTGGGCCAGGCCAGCGTGAGGTCGTTTCCGAGATCGCGGCAGTTCATGACGATGTACGCGCCACCGTACGCCTGCCGGAGGGTCACCGTCACCCGCGGCACCTCCGCGATCGCGAACGCCCGCAGCAGGCCCGCGCCGCGGCGCAGCACCGCCTCGCGCTCCTGGCGCACGCCGGGGCGGAAGCCGGGGGTGTCGGAGAGCACGACCATCGGGATCCCGAAGCGGTTGCACATGTTCACGAACCACGTGCCCTTGTCGGACGCCTCGGCATCGAGCACGCCGCCGAGATAACGCGGCTGGTTGGCGATCACGCCGACCGGATAGCCGTCGATGCGCCCCATCCCGACGACCATGTTCCTCGCCCAGCGCTTGCTGAACTCGAGGAACTCGCCGCCGTCGAGCAGGTAGCTCGCGACCTCGCGCACGTCGTAGACCAAGCGCTGGTTCGTCGGAACGCAGGCCGACGGGTCGCCCTCCGGCGCCTCGCGCGGCTCGACCCGCGGCAGCGGGCCGCCGAGGTAGCCCGGGAAGTACGACAGCGTCGAACGGACCAGGTCCGCGCCGCTCTCGTCGTCGTCGGCCTCAAGATGCGAGACGCCGCTCTTGCGGTGCACCCGCGGGCCGCCGAGATCCGCGGCGCTGACCTCCTCGCGCGTGACGCGCTTGATGACCTTCGGGCCCGTGAGGAACATCTGCGCCTCGTCACCGACCATGATCACGATCGTGCCGAGCGACGGCGAGTACGCGGCGCCGCCTGCGCACGGGCCGTAGATGACGCTGATCTGGGGGACGTTCGCGCGCGACGTGGCGCGGAAGATCGACGCGTAGCCGCCCAGCGCGGCGACGCCCTCCTGCAGACGCGCGCCGCCGGAGTGCAGCATGCCGACGACCGGCGCGCCGGCCTTGTCGGCCATCTCGATCGTGCTGACGATCTGCTCGCCGCCCATCTGGCCCAGCGAGCCGCCCTTGTGCTTTACGTCCTGCCCCCAGACGTAGATCGGCCGGCCGTCGACCTTGCCGCTGCCGGCGATGACGCCGTCGCCGGAATCGCTGCGGTGCGCCATGAACGAGTCCGGGTCGCAGAGCAGCTCGATGCGTTCGAGCGCCGGGACGGGTGGCTCCGGCTCGTCGACGACCTCGGCGTCGGGTTTCGCGGCGCCATCGGAGCCGGCCGGGGCGGATGCGTCAGAGCTCATGTGTGATTCCTCCTGTAAGGGCCTGTGCGTACCACTACCCCCTCCTGAACACGAGGCACGCGTTCTGGCCGCCGAAAACCGAACGAGAAGGTCAGGTTGCGCGCCCAGTCGATCCGCGCCTCGTCGCCCGAGTTGCTCATGGGGTTGGCTCATGTGGTAGGCGACATTCGATGCACCGTACCGGCAACGTGGGCGGTGGCATGGACGCGCTCCTTCCACGACAGGATTCCTGCGCCCCACACGAAGCCCGCGCCGAAGGCGGCCAGCGCGACCGTCGCGCCGGGCTTAAGCAGTCCGTCGCGCTCGGCCTGGTGCAGCGCCAGCGGGATCGAGGCGCTGCACGTGTTGGCGACCTCGCCGATGTTCTTGACGACCTTCTCGTCGGGAATGCCGAGTTGCCGCGCAGCGGTGTCGATGATCCGCTCGTTGGCCTGGTGGACGACGAGCAGATCGACCTCGTCGACGGTCATGCTCGCGCGCTCGAGCGCCTCGGCCGTCGCCTCGACCATGCGCTCGACGGCGTGGCGATAGACCTCCTGGCCCTCCATGCGCAGCACCCCCTTGTCGCCGCCGACGTTGAGCAGGTCGGCGTGCACGCCGTCGCTGCGCAGGACGAACGCCGAGCAGCCGCGGTCGACGTTGGCGCCGCGGACGACGACCGCCCCGGCGCCGTCGCCGAACAAGATCGCCGTCGATCGATCGCCGGGATCGGTGATCCTGCTGAGCGCCTCGGCGCCGCACACGACGACGCAGCCCGCGCGGCCGGACTCGACGAGCGCCGCCGCCTGATCGAGCGCGTAGAGAAACCCGGCGCACGCGGCGTTGACGTCGACCGCGGCGGCGCCGCCGGCGCCGATCGACGCGGCGATCTCGGGCGCCATGCCCGGCATGACGCGGTCGGGCGTGATCGTCGAGACGATGACGTGGTCGACCTCGGAAGGCTTGCAGCGCGCGTCGGCCAGCGCGTCGAGGCAGGAGATCACGGCGAGATCGGTCAGCGTGTGGCTTCCGTTGAGGTGGCGGCGCTCCCTGATGCCGGTGCGGCGCACGATCCAGGCATCGGTCGTGTCGAGGTAGGACTCGAGGTAGGCGTTCGTGACGACATGGTCGGGCAGCGCCGACCCGATACCGACGACGCCGGCCTTCATGCGGCCGCCCTGAGCGCGAGTCCCCCCGCCAAGAGAGAGCAGCTCAGTGGTCGCCGACATCGCTCTCATTCAATAGGCCGTAGCCCCAGTTGAGGGGCCTCGTTACCCAGGTTCGACAGACCAACCCGATGTGTCGAAATGCAGAGGTGCTTCTCGATGGGTCGATGGGTCTGCTATAGGGCGAGTTCGATGTGTCGCCGCGGTACTCTGTAGGGGCCTGTTTCCGCGCGCGAGTCCGCTGACCGGCTCCTCTCCTCCCGCGGCTCCGTCCGCCCCGAAGTAGATGATGCGCAGTTACCCCCCAACAGCAGGCGACGCGCCGCAAACACCGAGAAAACGACGAGCGGCGAGGAGAGGAGCAGGTCGATGGAAGGCATCTCGAAGACCCCACTCATGACCGACGTAAAGCCCGGCGAGGCCCTCTCCGTCAAGCGCTTGTTCACGACGCCTGACACGCACCCCTTCGACACGGTCGAGTGGGAGCTGCGCGATGCGCGCATCGGCCACGGCGACAAGGTGGCCTTCGAGCAGACGGGCGTCGAGTTTCCCAAGACGTGGTCGCAGAACGCGACGAACATCGTCGCCCAGAAGTACTTCCGCGGCCAGCTCGGCACGCCCGC